>DATNQH010000001.1:0-3441 GCA_036704105.1 Leptolyngbyaceae cyanobacterium
AACCCCTAGAAAAAAGAGGGCGTGGGATGCCGCACGTACCGTTTCGCAAAGTATTAAACACTCAGTTATACGTACTGATTACTGGCTGCCGATGGTGTGATATCCCGCGAGGGGAACAATGGGCATCTAAGAGTTCTGCTCATCGATGGCTCAAGCGATGGTATGAAGACGGAACGCTGGAAAAGCTAAAAAGGCGGATTTTGGCAGTGGCAGAGGAAAAAGGAATGATCGACTGGAAGTATGGAGCCGTTGATGGCTCTTTTTCCCCCTGGGAAAGGTGGCGGTGAAGGTGTAGCTTATGGCTATAAAGGTAAGGGTATACTCATTCACAGCATTACCGATGCTAATGGTATGCCTCTTGTAGCAATTACTACTCCTGCCAATGGTGACGAAAGGCAGCAAGTCTTGCCGATGCTAGCTCAAATTCGATTAACTACAGGTAAACCAGGTAATCCTAAGCGTCGCCCTAAAACTCTTGCCGCTGACAAAGGATACGATGCCAGATGGTTGCGTAAGAGACTCCGTACTCAGGGGATTCGACCGCAGATCAAGAAACGGCTATGCAGAGGCAAAAAGCCCAAAGGCAGACCCATCAAGGAAACTGTACCCCGCTACCAACAGGAGCGCTGTTTCTCCTGGTTTCAACGCAAGTACAGACGGCTTGTTGTTCGATGGGAACGTCTTCCAGTGTATTTTGATGCTTTCCTCCTCCTTGCCTGTTCCTACATTTGGTTTCCCAAACTAGTGGGATAGATTCTACAGAGAAGCAAAGATCATTTCATCAAGAATAAGGTGTGATAGTTGGCATTGTGTCTGTCAATGCCCAGTTGCCGACTTCCCGAATTTTGTAGTCCACAGGATCGTGGAGCGTTGCTGTACGGAGGTTTCGCCAGTAGCGATCAAAGTCATAACTCCGTGCTGTGGCGCTTGCACCCATCACATCAAACATTTGCGTTGTAATTGCTAAACCAATTTTGATGACGAATGCTTTTGCCGTGTAAACAGCGTTAGCGAAGCTCGCCGCAGGCATCGCCGCTTCTCCTCTTTGTTGGGCTGTTAGATTAATGCCCTTTTCACTGGCGGTTTGCAATACTTGGGCTGCTCGATCCTTAAGCAAGCTTGCGGCTTCTAACTCCATCCAAAATTCTCCATAGTGATGCAGAATGTAAGGGTCTAGAATCGCCTGTTCTACCCCTAATGTAATCCAAGGGTGAGTTCTAGTTGTAGTATATTCTCGTGCAGTTGTAAACGCACCTTGAACAATGCCTAGATAAATGTTGACCTGGTTGATTTGCTTAAAGACATTGAGTAGGCTGGCGATCTGGCTGTCACTTGGATAAATAGAAGTTAGAATTTCATCTGGTGTCACCAAAACTTGCTCAAACGTGACGCTACCTGAGTAAGTTTGACGTTGCCCCATGTTGTCCTAATCTTCATTAAAGCGAATGCCGGGGCGATCGCTAGGAACAACTGCAATTACGGGCTGTTTAGAATCAGCACTTAAGGCACTGACAATCATCCTGTCTGATAAGCTTGCTCCAGTGGCAAATCGCTTAATACCATCGAACTGCCAGCCATGCTTAATCGGAGTTGCCACCAATCTTGGATCAAGGGCATTGGCTGCATTTGCCCAAAACCAGTTGTGCTGTACTGTATCTAAGTAGAGTTGTTCTACTTGTGTTGGATTGCTGGTTGAAAGTGAGCTGACAATCGTGGTGTGATTGCCAAACAGTTGACCGATAGAGCCATCAGCTTTGGCAAACTCACGGATCACCCCAAAGATTTTGACCCAGGAAGTTTCCCCCAATCCCCCAATACGGTTCAGTTAAGTGCTAAACAGCATTGAGAATACGAAAAGTAGGAGCCAAGTTAGAACTTCCAGATCTACAGTGGTCACGCCTCTTACAATGTTGCAAAAGCAATCATAGAGTTTTCAATTTCAATTCCACGAGAACGGTTACGCCCAGATTATGGGGATGGATTTGGGGGAGCACCCTTACAGTTTCCCAGGTCTTGCCTGCTCCCGGAAGAGCTTAGTTGATTCGGGCTTGACTTGAGCTGGCGATTGAAGCTCTCCACAGGAGTATCCACCAATCATATGGTTAAATGAAAGGCAATACTTCTCGGTTAAGTCCAAAAAGTGTAAATTGAATTACTGTTCCCTAAGATAACAATCAGATCTGGAAGTGCAGCTCAAAGAATTCTCGTTAATTTCCCCAGTTATTGAATCAGCAGATGTTTTCACCGCAATAGAAACTGCCATACCTTTAGAGGTGATAGAACAAACCATCGGCACCACAAAAGCAATAGAAGAGCGAAAGCGCAAGTTGCCATCCCAGTTGGTGGTCTGTTTGGTGATAGCAATGAGCTTGTGGTCAAGTGAATCAATGACGACAGTCCTCAAAAATCTCGTCAACGGATTAAGTAGACAGTGGACAAAACTGGGTCAGTATTGGCAAGTGCGCTCGCAGTGCCTCGATTAGCGAAGCCAGACAGCGGGTTGGGTGCCGCGTGATGAGTCAGCTATTTGAGCGAGTCGCGCGTCCCAAAGCGACAATGGAGACTCCTGGAGCGTTTTTGGGGGGACTGCGGGTGATGGCAATCGATGGGACAGTTTTGGATGTTCCAGATAGTCAAAATAACGCTCTTGTCTTTGGATATCCTAGTAGCCGTCCAGGGACAAGAGCTGCTTTTCCCAAAGTCCGGTTGGTGATGTTAATTGAAGCGGGAACCCATTTAATTGTCGATGGCAATGATAGTGTCCTTACCGCATTGGTGAACGGGTACGAGCGAAAAAACTGCTGCGCTCAGTTCTACAAGGGATGCTGCTGATGTGGGATAGAGGGCTACATTCCTACGCAATGGTACAAGCGACACTCAAACAAGGATGTGATTACTTGGGACGGGTACCAGCAAATGTCAAATTTCGGTGGCACAAGTTTTAGATGATGGTTCTTACTTAAGTTGGATTGCTCCAGATGGCAAATCCAAGAAAAAAGGTTGTACTAAGATTCAGGTACGAGTAATTGAGTACACCATTGATACTGATGGCGGGGAACAGACTTATCGTTTGATTACCAGTTTAATGGACACCGCTCGATTTCCGGCTTTATTGCTAGCAACAGAATATAGGACTAGTATTTAATTTTTGAAAAAGCTCCGTACATCTGAAGAGACATAAAATCAAAGGTAGTGTTTCTAATAAACCACTTCTTCCATCCACTTTACATGAGAGAATGTTGGAATTAAAGCACAGAAACGTCGAACCCAAGTTTTAGCCTGCAACCAAATATCTTCTATAGGATTTTGGGAGGGACAGTTGGGAGCAAAGCGAATGCAATGAATTTTCCATTGGTCTTGTGTTAAACCTTGGTTAATAGATGCTAAAAATATTTTGAGTTCTTTTGAACGATGGTAACTAGCACCATCCCAAAAAATTAG
>DATNQH010000002.1:0-2088 GCA_036704105.1 Leptolyngbyaceae cyanobacterium
GCAGGTGTAGTCAGAACTGTGTTCAATGCGGATAATGGTCACGATGCACCTCCTGTCAGTGGGTTTAACTAATGGAAAGGAGTAGATTGGAAATAGCGAATCTCCAATCCATTGGAATTCGTTAAAACAATTCCAATTGCAGTTGCCGTGCTACTGGTTGCAGCGCACCTTTCTTGTGCAGTTGGGCAATCGCTGTTGCCAGCTGTATTTCGGTTAGTCCCCACTGCTCGCAAAACGATAAAATGTCGATAGAGGGGTTAGATTGGGTGTATGTCAGCTTTAGAGCTAAGTAAACGTACAATTTATCCTGAATCAGCCCTGCTTCGCGCAACCGTAGTAGTTCCTCGCGGTCGATGACGTACTGCCTTGCACTTGTTGGATTAGGGGCTAACACTTCTACTTCTGCTACAAGTTCCATGATTATTCCTTGCTTAGATAAAGATGATGATTTGATGGCGATAAAGGTTGGCAACAAGCTTTTTCTACGTGGGAGTCACAGGCACTAGTTGAGGCGATCGCTTGCTTGGAGTAAAATTAGGCAGCACTTTCCTTCGGTCACGGCTTGAAAGCTGCCTGGCAAAGCGCGATCGCGCGTTGTGATCCTCTTCGATATCGCCCCCTAGCCGTTGGGCAAAGATCGCAGCTGCCGTGCTACTGCAAGCCGTTGACCTTTCTTATCAGCACTAGCAAGAGTTTTGGCACTAGAAATGCTGACGATTAAATGCTTAGGCATTGCTCCAAATCTTCGGCAGTGCTAGGTATAGCCATTGCAAAAAACAGCTTTGATTCTGGTAAGGAAGCATCATCACCCCAGCACAGCCGAAGATTGATTTCAATAGAACTCTTGCGTAAATCAAGAACTAAGAGCAAGCTCAAAATTCAAAAGCGCAGCAATCAAATTAAAACGTAGTCCAAATCGCCGTCTGCGATTACGATAGCGCTCTGCTAAAATCCGAAAAATCTTTAACTTCCGATTGACGTGTTCAGCCACGACTCGTAACTGCGCCAATAACCGATTGTGCTGTCGCTCTGATTTGTCCAACTTCTTTGCCTTGCGTGGCTTCTTTACTGGTATACAACTGCTTGAATGGAGCTTTGCCAGTCCCTGATATCCTTTGTCAGCCAAGCATAACTGCGTTGGTAATAGGGGAATGGGATGCCACTTGAACAAGCGAAAATCATGCACTCGCCCTTTGCCAAAGGCTGTGCAAATTATCTGTCCATTGGCTTGATTGACAAGCACTTGTGCCTTTAATGTGTGCCGCTTCTTTTTCCCACTGTAGTAAGTTCGCTGTTTTTTTTTGGGCGCTCGATTGGGCTTTCAGTCACATCAACCACGACTACATTCCAGTTGTAAGCATTTTGATAAAGCTGTTTTTTTCCCGGAAGGCGGAATTTACCAGAATGCATTAATAGCGTTTCAACCTTTTGAATCAAGCGGCACACCGCAGACTCACTAATCCCCCAACTTGTAGCTATGTGAAATTGAGTGCGATACTCCCGCCAATACTCCAGCACTAAGAGCAATTGGTCTTCAACACTTAACTTTGCCTGTCCGCCGCGTTTTCCTGTTCGGTCGAGATCGGGACGCAGCACTTGCACCATCTGCTCAAACGTTTCACACTGCACCCCACACTTGCGCTTGAATGCGCTTGGTCTCAACCCTCTAAGTTGCTCATAAGTCATGGCTAATCCTCCTTGACTCACTTGTAGCGTCTCTTCTCCTATTCACGCAAGAGGTCTATTCTACTAGTGATAGCAATCGCTTTTCGTTTTTTCCCGATCCAGTTTTCGCTGTTACCCCTTCGATTAATGATAGAGACACCGTAGCTTTTGTGTCTGTTGACTCTAGCAATTCAGCAGTGCCTACACCAGGTAAAACTTTTACAGGCAATGGTAATAGTGCGCCTGTTCCGGTTCCACTTGTTCCAGACACCTTATTTCCTGGCCCGTTTGCTGCTGGCTATCCCTCAATTAATAATACTGGAACCGTAGTTTACTTAGGGATAAATTTCAGAAATTTTGGAATTCTCACAAGTGATGGTAGGTTGATAGATTTTGAGTCTGATGGCAGAGCAGGTACTGTTG
>DATNQH010000003.1:0-29077 GCA_036704105.1 Leptolyngbyaceae cyanobacterium
GCATAGCGGCTTGTCGCCAGGCATCGCTAACATATCTTACACAGGAGAGGAGCAACCTACTGTTGAATAGTGATCGCACTTTTAGAGGGACTCTCGGCTGCTGTTTTGGATTAAATGGTCGCAGGTTACAATAATAAATAAGTACGGCTCTCTTGCTAACAACAGTGTATGAAATTCAATATAATACTCGATCGCGATAAAGATGGGGTTTGGATTGTTGAGTGTTCCAGTATTCCTGGTTGTGTTAGTCAAGGTCAGACAAGAGAAGAAGCCCTGGAAAATATCAAGGATGTGATCGCAGCTTGCCTTTAAGTTCGCGCAGAACTTGGTTTACCGCTCGCCGTAGAGACGCATCAAGTAAATGTTACAGCGTAGTCATGGGAGCGCGATCGCCCTCGAAGAGATTACATACCATTGTTAAGTTTTAACGTTAGCGCGATCACCATTTTTGCAGACTACATTAACTCTTGCGTGGATCACGCTGACATCAATTGCTGAATGCGCTGTGGCTCCTCTCCCAGCCAGTTTGGATTTTGAGCAGTGCTATCGAAAATCGATGAGGTTTTGAACGGCTCAAACTCACCGCGCGATGCTGCTTCTGCCGTTTTTGCTAACAGTGATCGCTCCTGCTGCTCGTTCATCGGTTGGAACGTCCGTGCAGCTTCAAACGCCTGATCGAGAATCTCCATGCTGTCAATTCCCGTAATTACAACTGATGTGGGCAGATTCAGGGCATAGTGCAAACATTCAATTGGCGTTACAGTATTTGACCGTAAAAGAATACCGTTTGCCAGACTTTTCATGCCCAGAATGCCGATGTTTTGTTTAACTAGTTCTGGTACAACCAGCTTTGCAAAGCTCCGGTAGTGCGCATCCATTACATTGAGTGGCATCTGAGCCGTATCAAACTTAAACCCGTGTTCTGCTGCAACTTCCAGCATATGCAGATGAATATGGGGGTCTTTATGGCCAGTAAAGCCAATGTATCGCAGTTTGCCAGCTTCACGCGCCTCAATGAAGGCAGTATTCGCCCCTTCTTCGTCAAATACTCGATGCGGATCTTCGTAGCGGATGATTTCGTGGTGCTGGACGAGATCGATGCGATCAACTTGCAGGCGTTGCAGCGATTCGTCTATTTGTCTTGCCGCTTCTTTTTTAGAACGACCATCGATTTTCGTCATCAGGAATACTTTGTCACGGTAGCCATCGCGCAGTGCTTTCCCCATCCGAATCTCGCTGGCTCCACCGTTGTAATCCCAACTGTTATCCATAAAGGTGATGCCGCGATCAATTGCTGTGCGAACAATCCGTATACCCAGTTCCTCATCAACGTGCTTCAAGCCGATGTGCCAGCCACCCAATCCGAGCGCAGAAACCCTTTCTCCTGTACTGCCGAGTTCTCGGTATAGCATTTCTGAATTTGATGTATTTTCTGACATTTTTATCCTTGTATTAAAAAATCTCGTCGTTCTTTGCGGATCTCATTAGGTACCCATAGCAGTGGCATCGAGCGCGTCCATAACGATAGTGATTTCATTCGTTGTTCAAAACATCATCCAATAGAGATAAGTCAAATGCGTCACGGCGCAGCAACTCAAAGGTAAATAAGTATCCCGTCAAACCTTATATCTAATGAAAGATGTTGAGAAGTGCGATCGTAAACTGCAATCGTTAGTAGGCTGGGATGAAAAATCGAGCAATCTAGCAGGAATGATAAATGTCTAGTTCAATGAACCGACAAATCTTACTCAAAAGCCGCCCAGTGGGGGAACCCAAAGAGAGCGATTTCGCCTTAGTTGAAACCCCAATTCCAGAACCAGGGGAAGGCGAAGTTCTCAACCGCACGGTTTACTTGTCCCTCGACCCCTATATGCGTGGTCGGATGAGCGATCGCGCGTCTTATGCTGCTCCAGTAGAATTGGGATCTGTCATGGTTGGTGGGGGGGTTAGCCAAGTAATGCAATCCAACCATCCCCAATTCTCAGCCGGAGATTTTGTTCTCGGTTACGACGGTTGGCAAGCCTATAGTGTCGTGAAAGGCGAAACGTTGCGGAAACTCGACCCCAAGCAAGCTTCCATATCCTATGCTTTAGGGATAACGGGGATGCCCGGAATGACGGCATATTTTGCTCTGCTTGATGTTGGACAACCGCAGTCTGGCGAAACGGTTGTTATTTCTGCTGCTTCTGGTGCAGTCGGTTCTGTAGCAGGTCAAATTGCCAAAATCAAAGGTTGTCGGGTAGTGGGGGTGGCTGGGAGTGATGCAAAATGCGATTATGTAATGAAAGAATTAGGTTTTGATGAGTGTATTAATCGCAATACTCAAGACCTGAGTTCAGCACTTAAAGCTGCTTGTCCTGATGGCATTGATGTTTATTTTGACAATACTGCTGGTGCAATTTTAGAAGCTGTGTTGCAGCAGATCAATCTAGGGGCAAGGATACCATTGGTCGGTCTGATCTCTCAATACAATGCAGAAAATCCTCCTCCTGGGCCTAATTTGATGCCACTGTTGGTTAAGCGTGCTTTAATTAAGGGTTTTCTAGTCAGCGATTACCAACAACGTCAAGCAGAGTTTTTAAACGATGTTGTTCAATGGTTGCAAGCAGGTAAGCTCAAGTATAAAGAGGACGTTGTAGAAGGTCTAGAAAACGCCCCCCGTGCTTTCATCGGTTTATTGCAGGGAAAAAACTTTGGCAAACTGATTGTTAAGGTCAGTGAGGATCCGGCGCACTCGTCTAAAAATTGAGTTGAATGTTGATGATATACAGGTTTATCGAGTAGTTGCCGAGCAAAAAGCCAGACAGCTTGTTAGGGACGTGAGAACTGGCAATTTCGCTCCTCTATTATGTAACGCCAAGTATTGGAGAAAATCCGGATGCAATCTGGACAGATGCGATCGCACCTCTAATGCGATCGCTCACAGTCCTACCAAATATCAACTACCAAAGCCAGTACGCTTAGCACGATCGCAGTTGGTGCTGCTGCTAGTAATAACTCACCTCTAATATCCAACCGCTGTCAAGCGCGAGCGATTAGCTCCCTTTATCGGTTTTAAGCTGGAACGGTTGCGACTCATCACTCGCCTGTCTGTGTTAAAAGCGATCGCTGCAAGCGTAATCGGTGCAAAGAGCAGTACTTGCGGAATGCAAACTGCCCAGTTTATTTTCGTCTTGCTTAGAACACGCTTGATCGCTACTGATCGATGCCTCACTGCTGGTTAATTTAGCAAGTGCATTTCATCGACACCCTAAAGACTCCCGTGTTGCTACTCCTGTTTTTGAATTGATACCAACTGCTCTGGTGCAGAGTTGTTTAACAACAAGCCTATCTAAAACCGCATTAGTAAAATCAGCACCTTCGATATTCACTTCGTTAAAAGTAGAACGCAGCATCATCGCCTCTACCAAAATCGCATCACTTAAATCAGCACCCTTAAAGTCAACCAAATAAGCAATGCCATTGGTAAAATCTGCTCCATGCAAATTTGCCCCACCCAGCTTTGCGCCGTTAAACACTGCTCCACGCAAGTCAGCATTACTAAAATCCGCTTGTTCGAGATTAGCATTAGCAAACTCGCTAGTCTGTAAGCTTTGACCTGAGTAATTCTTACCTACAATTTCTCCACTAGTAGCGCGGGAAATCGAAGAAGAACTCGCAGCTTGTGCAGACATGGGGAAAGTTACTAGCAATACGATCGCCAAGACAACAGCCGCTAGTTGGTGAAAATACTTCATCATCTTTAATTAGAAACAAAAAGCTATACTAACTCGGCCTGTGTCTCTTGGCAGAAACAGCGATCGCGCAACTGACTTAATATTACAAAAAATACTTCAACCATTCATCTGTCTAATCTTTTCCCGAAATGCGATCGCACCTTCAAGCGGATTTGCTATTACATACTCAGCCAGCATATTAAGATCTAGATTCGGCAGCACCTGACTTTGTGCAATTTGTTGGTAAGTTTCACCTTGCAGCTGGTAAATTTCAAATTGATTATTCTTGAAAAACCAAACTTCCCCAACACCCAATCTTCTGTAGACTTCCAGCTTATTAATACCACCACTAGTTTCAACAACTTCAATAGCTAGATCGGGAAACTCTTTTTCAATACCAATACAATAAGATTCATCCGGTTCTGCGCCGCCTCTTTTTTCTTGTTTGCGCAACGTTGTAGAACCTAGGGGAAAGTAGCGGATAGGCTTTTCTTTGAGGTAATCCTCCAGTAAAGAACCAACGATCGTTTTATTACGTTCGTGGCGACGATTTGGTGACACCAGTTCTAACACTCCATCCAAATAGGTAACGCGATAACGCAGGCTGTCGCCCAAATCATCCAGAAGGGCTTCATATCGTTCCCAACTGACACCACTAATAATCTGCCGTTGTTCAGGATCGTCAGCTTGTAACCATGTGGATAACTCTTGAAGTGACACCATGAATGCTGTTAATATCGAATGACTGCTATTTCAATCTTAGTCAGGTAGGGTGGGGCAACGCCCACCGCAACCTTCTACACCTTAAACTTGTCAGTAATGCGTTTCATCGCTTCTTCTACATTTTCCCGACTATTAAAAGCTGAAATGCGGAAGTAGCCTTCGCCTGCTGCACCAAAACCAGAACCCGGCGTTCCAACAACATTGCAAGTATGCAATAATTTGTCGAAGAAATCCCAACTAGACAAATTATTGGGCGTTTTCACCCAAACATAAGGCGCATTCACACCACCATACACCTGCAATCCGGCTGCTGTGAGTTGCTGGCGAATAATTTTGGCATTTTCTAGATAGAAGTTGACAAGTGCCTTGACTTGTGACTGTCCTTCTTCAGAGTAAACAGCCTCAGCGCCTCGTTGTACGATATAGGATACACCATTAAATTTGGTAGACTGGCGACGATTCCACAACTTCCACAATTCCACATCCGAATTATCTGCGGCTTTTGCCACCAGTGTCTTCGGTACAACCGTCAAAGCACAACGAGTCCCGGTAAAGCCTGCATTCTTGGAAAACGAGCGAAACTCGATCGCGCAATCCCGCGCCCCTTCAATTTCATATATCGAGTGGGGAAGATCTGGATCAGTGATAAATGCTTCGTAAGCCGCATCAAAGAAAATGATCGATCCATTGGCTTTGGCATAGTCTACCCACGCCTTCAGGTGTTCTTTGGTAGCGGTTGCGCCTGTAGGATTATTCGGGAAGCAAAGATAAATCAAATCTACCTTTTGAGAGGGAATCTGGGCAGTGAAGTTGTTTTCTGCCGTCACGGGCAGATAGACTAAACCTGCATACTCGCCTTTGTCGTTTGCATCTCCAGTATGCCCAGCCATGACGTTGGTGTCTACATACACTGGATAGACAGGATCGGTGACAGCGATCGCGTTATTCTTTCCAAAGATATCAAGAATGTTACCCGTGTCGCACTTCGAGCCGTCGGAAACGAAGATTTCCGACGCATCAACCTCGCATCCCCGCGCCTGGAAGTCATGGGTAGCAATTTTCTCCCGTAACCAAGCATAACCTTGCTCTGGACCATAGCCTTTAAACAGAGTGCGATCGCCCATGTCTTCTACCGCTGCGATTATCGCTTTGCGACAAGCTTCTGGTAGTGGTTCCGTGACATCCCCAATGCCCAAGCGAATAATCTTAGCATTTGGATTAGCTTCTGCAAAAGCATTGACTCGTCGGGCAATTTCAGGAAACAGATAGCCTGCTTTGAGCTTGAGGTAGTTATCGTTAATTGTTGCCATAGTGAATCGCTACGAACGCCGTTAAAACAGCTTACAGTACGCACCAGAGGTAGGGGCGGATTTACTTAGATCTTTATTTTCATCCAAATATGATTAAACCCGCCCATTAGCGCATATTTGTGCTTCAACAGATGTGGATAACATCGCACCAGCAACGAAAGGTTTGGCAAATCTCTTCAACTGACTGTAGCCAAATTTTAGCTAGCTAATTGCGCTTTATTTTCAACAGCAGTACTTAATTTTTGTAAAAATTCTTGAGTTAACTGTGAAAATGATTTTGCCCCAGCAGACTGAGAATTACTTAAAACAACAGGCATAAAACTATCAACAGCTTTAGCTACATTCACATCCATTGGAATTTGGGTTTTAAACACCTTTTCAGCATCAAAATCCTGATAAATCCGCTGTATAACTTGCCGCTGGTATCTACCTGTGAATAAATTTCCAGCCATAGTAAATACAATTCCAATTAATTGGATATTAAGTTGCTCCTCAGCTTCATGGCTTTTTTTCAATTCGTTAATTCGTCTTTCCAGTAGCTGAACGCCGACAACTGATAATGGTTCTGGTTTAGCAGGCAAGATATAAAAATCACTAGCAGCTAGAGCGCTACGAGTCAATAGATTATAGCCAGGAGCGCAATCCAAAATAATAAAATCATAGTTGTGAATAATCGGTTGTAGCATTTGCCGCAGCAAGGTTCTTTCAAAGCGATTCCATACGACTTGAAATTCCAATTTGTCTACTTCATATGCTTTTTCATGCAGCATTTCAGCTACAACAAATTCATCATATAGTTCAATGTCCCCTGGTAATAAGTCCAAATTTTCAACTTTACAAACAGAAGAAATAATTGCATCAGCAATAGTAATCTTTGAATGAGGATTTGGCTGGATAGCCCCGCTAACCAAATGCTTCAATGTCCGTTTTCTTTTTCTGTAATTAGCAAACTCAGTAGGAGCCATTAAGCTAAGAGTAGCGCTGATTTGAGTATCTAGATCGAAGATCAGCACCCGCTTACCATAATCTTTAGCTAAAGAGGTAGCTAAGTTAACAGTGACGGTTGTTTTGCCAACGCCACCTTTCATGTTGGCAGTCGCAATTACATATGCCATTGGTTAATTCCTCTTGTGCAGCAATTTTGTTCGAGTTGAATCACTAAGTCAGCTTAGCTGCACTTGGATCGAGCAGGTGAATTTGATTGAATATTTTTATGAACAGTTACATTGTTGGGGGCAAGAGGCTAGAACAATGATGAAGGCTGAAGGATAAAGTGTGAAGTGGCAAGTAAATTTTGGCTTTCTTCCTGATCTCAAGAACGCTCTCTTAAACGCCCCTAGTCTCCAACACCTAGATTGGGAATCCATTGTTTTTGAATTGCCATGACAGCAGCTTGAGTGCGATCGCGTACCCCTAGCTTTTGAATAATCGCATGGACGTGTACTCTAACTGTACCTGGTGTAATATAAAGAGTCTGGGCAATTTCTTGATTTGACTTACCAGCAGCTATAAGGGCAAGAATCTCTTGTTCGCGCCGCGTCAATGGTATTGTTGATTCATCCGCCTGTTTTGCCGCATCAGCAGTCACAGAATTATTGTCAAACGTAGCTCGAATCTGTGTAGTTGCAGTTGTATCCCACCAAGAAGCGCCAGCGGCCACAGATCTGATTGCTAAAATTAAAGTCTCTGCGGCAATTCCTTTTAAGCAATATCCTTGCGCCCCGACTTCAATCAGGTTTGTAATTAAAGACTTTTGGGAATGCGAAGTTAGCACTAATATAGGCAGTTGAGGATTTTGCTGCTTGATTTGACGACAAGCTTCAATTCCCCCTATTCCCGGTAATCCTATATCTAATAACACTACATCCAACGGATAGCGTTTGACCATTTCTACTGCTGTCTCGCCATCTTCAGCTTCAGCCACAATTTCTAAACCTGGCTCTTGTTGCAATTTTACGTGCAAACCAAGACGGAAGAGTTCATCATCTTCAACTAGTAGAAGCCGCAAGGAAGCAGGAGACATTTTAAGCAGACGAAAGCGGGGGTAATGGTAAGGCTGGTAAGCGAAAGCCGAATAGTGCGCCACTTGGCATACAATTCTCTGCCCAAATTGTACCGTCATGTGCGGTAATAATTTGGCGAGTTAGGTATAGCCCTAGCCCAGAACCTTTAGCGCTGCGATCGCTATGTCCTTGATAAAATCGTTCAAATAGGTGCGGTAGTTGTTCGGCACTAATCCCTAATCCATTATCCAGCACTTTCACTACATGATAGTCAGATTGGGATTCTAACACGACTTCAACTTTACCACCCCTTAAAGAGTGATTGATGCCATTGGTGAGCAAATTAATAAAGACTCGCTCCAGTTGCAAAGCATCTCCATTAACCCACAAGGTTCTACGAAAATCTGATCGCCCAAAGTTTAAACTGATATGTATCTGACGCGATGAGGCTAAATCTGTCAGTGTTGCGATCACATCAGTTGCAATCGTAACTAGATCGACTGGTGCTAATTGTAATTTTAAACCTTCTGTATCGTTGCGATAGACATCCAGCAAAGTTTCCACAAGTTGCAGTGTAGATTGATGAGAGCGGATCATCGTTGCAAATACTTTGTAATGCGTTGGTGTAACTGCACCGAGTTTACCTTGTTCCAAAGCCTTGAGTGTTTCAATTGCACCTAGTAGTGGTGTTTTGAGATCGTGGGTTAATGTTGAGGCAAAATCTGAGCGAATTTTGGTTAATTGATCTTGCGCTTGCAATTTTGCTTGCTGCTGGGCGATCGCTTGTTCGTAAATAGAATTGCGATCGCTTAAAATGCCAGTTACAACTAATGCCATGACTGCGATCAATCTACTAGCTACAATTGACGGTTCAATCGACTCATTTCCCGGAATCCATAAATTTAAAATCGTTAACACCACCGCTATTAAAGTAGTATAAAAAGTTGCTTTTCGAGCTAAGCGAGAAGTTGCAAGCAAAATTGGCCCCGTGTAGAGATAACCAAATACGTAATCTACAGGAGTGATAAACTCTAGCACTAAAACGACTGTATACAGGCTAACAATGAGCCACAGCGATCGCGATCGTGAATTTTTCTTTGATGCAATATTTTGGCGCTTCAACACCTGAGTTAACATCTAATAATTGCTTGAGCTTGAGTCACTAGCTAAAAAATCATTCTTTTGGTGTAAGACAAAATTAGACTAGTAACTTATTGTCAGCCTAAGCCAAAATCAGCGTTTAGGTTGCGTTTATAACAAAAATATATCTGATGATATAGACAGTTATGTTTACTAATTAGATTTAAATAAATTAGACATATATACTTAGGTATGCAACTTAATTTAAACAATTTTATAACCTTTGTTGCTTGTAAAGCTAATAAGATTGTTAGATTATTTGAAAGAGAATAAAATATTTAGTTAATCTGTGATGTATTACTAAATTTTTAACCTAACAAAACCCGAACCTACAATACAAAGGTTTATGTGGCAAGGATTTTTACAAATTGCATTAACGCTAGTTATCTTAATTGCGATCGCTCCTTTTTTTGGAAGATACATAGCGCGTGTTTTCTTGGGAGAAAAAACGCTACTCGACCCTGTGATGAACCCTGTAGAGCGAACTATTTATGCTTTAGATGGTGTCCGTGCCAAAGATAACATGACGAGTTGGCAGTATGTCCAAGCAATATTTTACAGCAACCTTTTCATGGCTTTGCTGGTATTTTTTATAATTATGAATCAGGGGTGGTTGCCTCTAAATCCAACAAAGTTGGGTGCGCCTACTTGGGATACAGCACTGCATACCACTATCTCATTCATCACTAACACTAATCAGCAGCATTATTCAGGTGAGACAACCTTGAGTTATGGCAGTCAAATGCTAGGACTGGGATATCATATGTTCACCTCAGCAGCGACTGGTTTAGCTGTAGGAATTGCCTTTATTCGAGGTTTGACAGGTAGAGCAATAGGAAACTTTTATGTTGACTTAGTGCGGTCAATAACGCGAATTTTGCTACCTATTTCAATTGTAGGGGCTGTGTTGTTATTAATTGCAGGTGTACCAGAAACGTTAGCTGCTCCTGCTACAGTGACAACATTGGAAAAAGCAACTCAAGTCATAGCTAGGGGTCCAGTAGCTCACTTTGAAATTATTAAACAACTAGGAGAAAATGGCGGCGGCTTTTTTGGTGTTAACTCCGCTCATCCGTTTGAAAATCCCAACGCTTTTTCTAATCTACTAGAAACTCTTGCAATGGTTAGTATTCCAGCAGCATTGATTTTTACCTATAGTATCTTTGCTGGAAACAAAAAGCAGGGGTGGTTGCTATTTTGTATGGTTTTTATCATCTTTGCCGTGCTAGTTGTTGTTACGGCAATAGGCGAATACCAAGGCAATCCTATAATTAACGATCTGATTGGCGAACAAACAAATTTAGAGGGAAAAGAAGTTAGATTTGGCTGGGCACAAACAGCATTGTGGGCAGTTCTAACCACTGCAACTATGTGCGGAGCAGTGAACGGAATGCATGATTCTCTCATGCCAAATGGTGGCTTTTCGACTTTATTTAATATGTTTGTGCAGATAATTTGGGGCGGTCAAGGAACCGGAACAGCTTACTTATTTGTTTACCTAATTTTGACTGTATTTCTAACTGGTTTGATGGTAGGGCGCACCCCAGAGTTTTTGAACCGCAAAATTGAAAAGCGAGAAATAGTTCTAGCTAGTGTCATCCTGCTAATTCACCCGATCGCCGTCTTGATTCCCAGTGCTATTACCCTTGCCTTTCCTAACACCCTAGCAGGAATTACCAATCCAGGTTTTCACGGCATTTCCCAGGTAGTTTATGAATACACATCCGCTGCGGCAAATAATGGTTCTGGCTTGGAAGGTTTAGCAGATTCTCAACCAGCACCGACTGCTTTATGGTGGAACTTGACAACCTGTTTGGGCTTATTAGCGGGACGCTATCTACCAATTATCGCCCTGCTACTTTTAGCTGACGGTATGGCTCACAAACAACCAGTACCTGAAACCGTTGGTACTCTGAGAACCGATACGCTGCTATTCACTGCTGTCACGGCTGGAGTGATTTTAATTTTAGGAGTACTAACTTTCTTCCCGGTTTTGGCTTTAGGGCCGCTCGCCGAAGCATTTCAACTAGGAACTGGAAGCTAAAAATGATGAACGATGAATTCATAATTCATCATTTTCATCTAGCCCTTCCTAAATGTAGAGACGTTGCTAAATGTACAGACGTTGCTAAATGTACAGACGTTGCATTGCAACGTCTCTACTACAATTTCTAATTCTTACTCCATAAACACATGAATGCATCCACAACCCATTCCCCTCGTCCCAGTCCTGGTGGGCCTCGCGGTTCGCGCAAACATACACCTAAAGTAAGTACGCAAGGGCTTTATGAAAGAGCAATTAAGGATGCTTTTATCAAGCTCAACCCGCGCGTGATGGTGAAAAACCCCGTCATGTTTATCGTGTATGTGGGGACAATTGTCACAGCGCTGCTGACAATCGATCCAAACTTGTTTGGTTCAGTCCAGGGTGAGAATTTACGACTTTTTAACGGTTTGATTACGCTGATTTTGTTCTTCACCATCGTCTTTGCTAATTTTGCTGAAGCAGTAGCGGAAGGACGAGGGAAGGCTCAAGCTGATGCTCTGCGTTCAACTAAATCGGATACGATCGCTCGTAAATTATCGCCTGATGGTTCAATTGAGGAAGTATCTTCTACCCAACTGCATCGTGGCGATCTGGTGAAAGTTATTTCTGGAGATGTCATCCCAGCCGATGGGGAAGTAATTTCCGGTGTCGCTTCCGTTGATGAATCTGCAATCACGGGTGAATCAGCCCCAGTGTTGAAGGAACCCGGATCGGATGTAGCCAGTTCTGTGACTGGGGGGACAAAAATTATCTCTGATGAACTAACTATCCGCATCACCGCAGATCCTGGTAAAGGATTTATTGACCGAATGATTTCTCTAGTAGAGGGTGCAGAACGTAGTAAAACACCGAATGAAATTGCTTTAACTGTATTGCTGGCAGTTTTGACGCTGGTGTTTCTGTTTGTGGTGGCGACGCTATCACCGATCGCTAGCTATGTCAAAAGTCCAGTTAGTATAGCAGTTTTAATTGCTCTGTTAGTAGCGTTGATTCCTACAACGATTGGGGGTTTGTTGAGTGCGATCGGGATTGCTGGGATGGATCGCGTCGCTCAATTTAACGTTATTGCCACTTCTGGACGGGCAGTAGAAGCGTGTGGCGATGTTAACACCCTCGTTTTGGATAAGACCGGGACGATTACCCTAGGCAATCGTCTTGCGGAAGAGTTCATTCCTGTCAACGGCCACTTGATGGAAGAGGTTGCTCAGGTGGCTTTGACAGGAAGCGTGTTCGATGAAACACCGGAAGGAAAATCTATCGTTCGACTAGCTGAAAAGTTAGGGGCAAGAGTGGATTTTGATCGCACTCAAGCCGAAGGTATTGAATTTTCGGCAAAAACTCGCATGAGTGGGACGAACCTACCGGATGGCACAGAGGTGCGTAAAGGGGCAGTGGGCGCAATTAAGGGATTTGTGCGTTCCCGGAATGGGAGAGATACACCCGAACTGGAGGCCGCTTACCAAAGAGTTTCCCAACTCGGAGGTACACCCTTAGCTGTCGCCCTCAATAGTGAGATTTACGGCGTAATCTACCTCAAAGACATTGTTAAACCAGGTATCCGCGAACGTTTCGATCAGTTACGTCGCATGGGAGTGCGAACGGTGATGCTGACTGGGGATAACCGGATTACTGCTTCTGTAATTGCTGGGGAAGCTGGGGTGGATGATTTTATTGCCGAAGCTACGCCCGAAGACAAAATCGAAGTAATTCAACGAGAACAGGCACAAGGTAAGTTGGTGGCGATGACTGGGGATGGTACGAATGATGCTCCGGCTTTGGCACAGGCAAATGTGGGCGTAGCAATGAATTCTGGTACTCAAGCGGCGAAAGAAGCGGCGAATATGGTGGATTTGGATTCAGATCCGACGAAGCTGATTGATATTGTGGCGATCGGTAAGCAGTTGTTAATCACTCGTGGGGCGTTGACTACGTTTTCGATCGCAAATGATATTGCTAAGTATTTTGCCATTATTCCGGTGATTTTTGCTTCGGCTAGGTTGGAAAGTTTGAATATTATGCGTTTGACTAGTACTAATTCGGCAGTGCTATCGGCCTTGATTTACAACGCTTTGATTATTCCGGCTTTGATTCCTTTGGCTTTGACGGGTGTGAAGTTTAGACCTCTGACGGCTAATCAGTTGTTGCAACGCAATATTTTGATTTATGGCTTGGGCGGGGTAATTGCGCCGTTTATTGCGATTAAGTTGATTGATGTTTTGGTGACGGCGGTGGGGTTGGGGTAGGAAGGAAACGAACCGCCAAGTCGCCCCAGCCGTTCGCGTAGCGTTGCCGAAGGCTAGGCGAAGCAAAGCGTTAGGTAGCCAAGGGAAGAGAGAAGGAGAAAGGAAGATGAAGGGAAGGAAGATTTTGTCAGGATTACCAATTATTGAATGGCGTAGGCAGAGGATACCACTTGCTATTTTTATCGTTTTGTGCTTAAACCTGTTTGTGGCTCCGGCTGTTTATGCTGCGGCTGATGGGGGTTTGGAACGGAGGTATGCATATGCCATTGGTTTATTGGGTTTGGTGACTCTAGGATTGGTGGTTTATTTGTTTGTCGTTGTGTTTCAGCCGGAGCGTTTCTAATGTCTATTGCTAGAGAAGTTTCTAGAGCAATTCGTTTAACTCTAGTACTTTGGGTTTTGACGGCGGTTATTTATCCTTTTTTGATGGTTGGATTAGGTCAAGTTTTATTTCCGTTTCAGGCTAATGGTAGCTTGGTGCAAAACTTACAGGGACTACCTGTGGGTTCGGCTTTAATCGGTCAAGTTTTTACTTCTGAAAGATATTTCCAAAGTCGTCCTAGTACTGTTGATTATTCTCAAGGTGAGAAGGCGGGAAAAACAGGTATATCTGGTGCTAGTAATCTAGCTCCTAGTAATCCAGAGTTGCTTAAACGCATTCAAGGGCAAGCAACGCAGCTACAAGAGTTTGGTATTCAACCCATTGCCGATCTGGTTTACACCTCTGGTTCTGGTTTAGACCCTCATATTACATTAGAAGCAGCCCAAACTCAGTTGGATCGAGTTGCTAAGGCACGAAATTTATCAAGCGATGAGATCGTTCCTTTGATTAATAAACATACGCAAGGTAGATTCTTGGGAATTTTTGGGGAACCGGGAGTGAATGTATTGAATTTGAATCGAGAACTTGATGTTTTACAAGCTGCCAAACAATAAATTAGTCATTGGTCATTGGTCATTAATCATTGGTCATTTGTACTAAGGACAAATAACAAATGACAAAGGACAAATATGATTAGAAAGGGTGAAATGCTCAGTGAAAATAGCCGCAAAATAGGCTATTCAACTTTGCCTAGTGGTAGTGCTAATATTCGTCCAGCTAAACGAGGGAAGCACAAAATATTTATTGGTATGGCTCCAGGGGTGGGAAAAACCTTTCGGATGTTGGATGAAGCTTATGCTTTTAAGCGAGAAGGTATTGATGTTGTAATTGGGCTGTTGGAATCTCACGGGCGCAAGCAAACAGCACAAAAGGCACAGGGGCTAGAAATAATACCTCGGAAGCGAATTGTTCGGGGTGTGGCAGAGCTAACTGAGATGGATACAGATGCAATATTAGCGCGATCGCCCCAGTTAGTTTTGGTTGACGAGCTTGCTCATACCAATGTCCCCGGTTCTAAGTACGAAAAACGCTATCAGGATGTAGAAGAAATTTTGGCGGCGGGAATTGATGTCTACTCGACTGTCAATATTCAGCATCTAGAAAGTTTGAACGATCTGGTGGCGCGGATTACTGGTATTGTCGTGCGAGAACGCATTCCCGATCGCTTATTAGACGAAGCGGATGAAGTGGTGGTAGTGGATGTCACTCCAGAGACGTTACAAGAACGATTGAAAGAGGGAAAAATCTACGCCCCAGAAAAAATTGAACAATCTTTGCAAAACTTTTTCCAACGCCGTAACTTAATTGCCTTACGAGAATTGGCATTGCGGGAAGTAGCAGACAATTGTGAGGAAGATGCAATTGAGTTGAGTAATCGCACTGCCAATGCCAATCTCACAGGGGAAGTTTGTAATATTCACGAGCGGGTTTTAGTCTGCGTGTCTACTTATCCTAATTCGGTGCAGCTGTTGCGTCGAGGAGCCAGGATTGCTGGTTACATGAATGCTCCAATATACACGGTGTTTGTCAAAGATCCGGAGCGATTTCTCACCAAAGCGGAAAGTTTACATATCGAAACTTGTGAGAGGCTGTGTAAAGAATTTGGCGGTACATTCATCCGTGTTCCCAGTAATGATATAGCTGGGGCGATCGCCAAAGTGGCGCGGGAATATCGCATCACTCAAATTGTCATCGGTGAAAGTCAGAGATCTCGCTGGAAGCTCTTTGTTCAAGGCTCTTTAACACAAAAGTTAGTGCGATTGCTCAAAAACATCGATTTGCACATTATTGCAACTGAGAAAACAGACGCGCAAAATCGTCAGATAACCGAAGACGCACCAAACTGACTAGTGACAGTGGTGAGTTGCGAGTAAATTTTAGATTAATCTAAAATCTAAAATCTAAAATCTAAAATCGAATGACTTTTGTAATCGGTTTAATCAGTGGCACTTCAGTGGATGGCATTGATGCTGCTTTAGTCAACATTACTGGTAGAGATGAAGATTTAAACGTAGAACTGCTGGCTGGGGCGACTTATCCCTATGCAGCCGAATTGCGATCGCAAATATTAGCAGTTTGTGGCGGTGCAGCTATCACAGTTGCTCAGTTAGCAGAATTAGATGATGCGATCGCTTCTTCCTTTGCTCAAGCTGCCCAAAATATTCAAAACGCTCATCCACGCGCTCAGTTAATTGGTTCTCACGGACAAACAGTTTATCATCGGCCACCTTTTGTCAGAGCAGGGGGAGTAGGGGAGGTGGGGGGAGATAGGGCAAATTCTCCATCCAAAATCCAAAATCCAAAATCTAAAATCGGATACAGTCTACAGCTGGGGCGGGGGGTTGTAATTGCCCAACTGACTGGAATTCCTACCGTGAGTAATTTTCGCGTTGCGGATATTGCTGTTGGTGGTGAGGGCGCGCCGCTAGTGTCTAAAGTAGATGCCTATCTACTCAGTCATCCCCACGAGTCTCGTTGTGTCCAAAATATCGGTGGAATTGGTAATCTGACGTATTTACCAGCTCGTAATTATCCGAACTGGGAAGAGAAAATCAGAGGCTGGGATACGGGGCCGGGAAATACACTTCTAGATCTGGCGGTACAGCAGTTAACCAATGGCGAAAGGACATACGATCGCAATGGTGAATGGGCAGCAAGTGGTATTGTTTGCAATTCATTGGTGGAACAATGGCTCAGCCAAGATTTCTTTCATCTGCCACCGCCTAAATCTACTGGTAGGGAGTTATTCGGCTGGGAATACCTACACCAGTGTTTAAAAGATGCAGAGGAATATCAACTTAGTTCTGCTGATTTACTGGCGACTCTGACAGAATTAACAGTTGTCTCCATTGTTCAGAGTTACCGTACTTTCTTACTCCAAATGCCCCAAAAAGTACTGCTGTGTGGTGGTGGATGTCGAAATCTTTATTTAAAACAGCGATTACAAATGCATTTGGAATTGCCAGTTTTGACTACAGATGAAGTAGGATTGAGTGCAGATTTTAAAGAAGCGATCGCTTTTGCTATCCTTGCTTACTGGCGACAACAAGGCATTCCCGGAAATTTACCTTCAGTTACAGGAGCAAGACAGGTAGTTTTATTAGGAGAGATTTGTTAAGAAAGTCGGAAAATAATTGGTAATTCGTAATTTCCCCTTCTTACCTCTCACCTCTCACCTCTAGCCTCGTTGATAGACAATAGCATTTTCTGGGAAGAATAAGGTTAATGGCAGATGACACAAACACGCTGCTATTGTCAGGCCTATCTTCTCATGCATGACCGTAACATCAATCGCCTACTTAGCAAGCGCTATCAGCTTCAAGCATTAATTGGCTCAGGAGCGATGGGGCAAGTTTATCTTGCCACAGATCTTTTGTTGGGAGGCGTACCTGTTGCTGTTAAGTTACTGAGTTTATCTACCCACAATCAAAACATTGAGATGCAGTCACGCTTTGTACAAGAAGCGAAAACCTGCGCTTTGCTAGGGCAAAAAACTGTTCACATCGTCAGAGTAATGGATTACGGCGTGGATGAGAAAGGTACTCCTTTCTACGTGATGGAATACTTGCAAGGAAAAAGCCTCAACGATGTCATCCGCAGCCACACGCTTTCACTTGCTAGATTCTTGAGTCTAGCGCGTCATATCAGTTTGGGGCTACAATGCGCTCACCAAGGCATTCCTGTTGATGGCAAAAACTACTCAATTATTCATCGAGATATTAAGCCTAATAATATCTTGATTATTCAAGATCCCAGTTTGGGTGAGTTGGCGAAAATTTTAGACTTTGGCATTGCCAAATTACTTCAAGCAGATAGTCAACAGACTAAATACTACATGGGGACTTTTGCTTATTCTTCTCCAGAACAGATGGAGGGTAGCGAACTCGATAACCGCTCTGATATTTATAGTTTGGGTATAATGCTGTTTGAAATGCTTACGGGTGTTATACCCGTTCAAGCAGATACTGAATCTTATGGGGGTTGGTACAAAGCGCATCACTTTCTACCACCACGCGTTTTTGAGGCTGTGAAAACCAAATTTACTGTTCCTTCAGAATTGAAGGATTTGGTGATGAGTTGCTTAGCCAAAGCACGAAGCGATCGCCCCCAAAGTGTGAATGAAATTATACAAGTTTTAGTCTCCCTAGAGCAGCGAACTGCTACTCCACCATTAACCCAAAGGAACTTTACAGCCACAACTGCTGGTAATGTGATCGCCAATTCTGAAGATAACTCAGCTAAGCGATCGCTTTCTTCTGATGCTATTTGTCGGCTGATTTCTTGGCCTAAAAATAAACCGATTGCTAATATCGTCTTTGCTCATCCAATCCAAATTGACGATCTTGAAATTGCGGCATTATGGGTAATGCTACCGCAATTAGACATCTATCAGCGCCTACAAAGCAGATCTTACAATCAATTTTTGTTTGTCAATTCCCCACACCCAATGTTGCTATGGATTACCACTCTTTACCACCGTTATTATGGTGCTAAATGGCTGCCATATTATTTAGATTTAAAAACTAGTCAAGGACTAGAAATCTCCCAACTTATGGCAGAAAAAGGCTACTATCGACTATTATTATTTGCGCGAGAATCACCCCATCAAGCTAGCACTAGTTTATTAATAAAAATTGCCCCTCTCCAATGTCAACTGCTACAACAATGGGTGATGGCTAGCCGTACTACGTCTGCATCTGCCGATCCCCAACTAAGTAAAAATATGCTCAAGCAGGAGTATGAAAAGCTCAAATCTCAGATTTTGATGAAACTAGAAGCCAGTTAAAAAATTATGAATGATGAATGGTAAATTATAAATTAAAAATTCAGCCTTAATCACTCCTGTGTCAGACGTTGCAGCTGACAGAGTATTAAACCAAACCACTGCTTTGGATCTGTGCAAGTGAGGAGCGGTACTAAACCCCGTGCTTGTAGTTGTTGCTGCAAAGTTGTGAGGTTGAACTTGCGAGAAATTTCGCTGTGTATTGTTTCACCTGTGGCAAATTCAACTGTCAAATCTAAAGCGCTTAATTTTACACTTTGCGATCGCAAACTACGCAAGTGCATTTCAATTTGATGCTCGGTTTCGTTATAAAATGCCCAATGTTCAAATAGTTGTGGGTCAAAATTACCATCAAAGCGCCAGTTGAGGTGATGCAGCATATTTAAATTAAATGCTGCGGTGACACCAGAGCGATCGTTATAAGCAGCCTCCAGCACTTGTTTTGATTTTTGTAAGTCTACTCCCAATAAGAAATATTCACCCGGATGCAAGGCATCTGCAATTTGGGATAAAAACAAATCGCATTCAGAAGGAGTAAGATTACCCAAAGTGCTACCAATGAAACAAATCATCCGGCTTGGCAACTCACTTGATGCAAGTTGTTCCAGTGCTAGTTCGTATGTGCCTGCTAAAGCACGAACCTTCAGTGAGGGATAATCAGTTAGTAGCTGCCGCGCACTACTTTCCAAAATACCCGCACTTACGTCAATTGGCAGATAGTGTAAAGGGTATCCCAGTTGATTATAGGCATCTAGGAGAATGCGAGTTTTGGTTGAGCTACCGCTGCCTAGTTCCACTAGTTCACACGCACCAGTCACGCGCGCAATTTCAACCGCATATTCACGTAAAATTGCAGTTTCTGTGCGTGTTAAATAATACTCTGGTAATTCACAAATTTGCTCGAATAGCTCAGAACCGCGATCATCATAAAAGTAACGCGCCGGAAGGGTTTTGGGCGTTTGAGTTAATCCTTTAACTACATCGCTGCCGTCGTTGGGCAGGTTAGATATTAATACAGATGGTTTCTGGAGATTTTCTATCTGCAAGCGTTGCTCGATTGTAGATTGGGGATGTTTGCTGCTTGCAGCCCTAGATATTGACATTCAACCTGCCTTTCTAAACAACGAGTTGAGTTTTTGGTTTCACCCAAGTACAGATCCTCGCCTTGCGGCAACCGTCAGCCAGTAAAACATAAAGCGACTACGCACAAAATCACGCCTAAGTCAGATTGTTCGATCTGACACTTGTGCATTATGCATTCTACTAATTTGACCGCTTAACTCATCGCTTGAGAAAATAAGTCGTAAGCCGTAAGTCGTAAGTAAAAATAAAAATTTCTATGCTACTAGTTTTTTTTGCCAAAGATCTAAAAACAACGGCTTATCACTTACGACTGACGACTTATAACTTACGACTGAATTATTGGCTGTTGGCACAGCGAAACCCTGCTAAAATCTGACGGACACCAGGGTGATACCAGTTGCGAAAACTAGAGCGCAGCGCCCAAGGACGAGTTGCCCAACTGCCTCCTTTTAATACTTGGTGTTGTCCATCAAAATAAACCTTGGAATAACCAGGGTAAGGATAACTGACAAAACCTTCATAGCCGTCGAAAACCGAAGCCGTCCATTCCCAGACATTGCCCAGCATATCGTAGCAGCCATAAGCACTTTGCCCATTTGGATAGGCGTTAACTGGCGTTGTCTCTTCGGTATAGTTGTTATGATTGAAATTTTTTGTATCCGGTGTTGCTTCTCCCCAAGGATAGGTGCGGCGATCGCTCTTTACAACGTCCCAGCTTGCGGCTTTTTCCCATTCGGCTTCGGTTGGTAAGCGTTTGTCGACAAATCTGGCATAAGCTTCTGCTTCATACCAGCTAACACCACAAACAGGGCGATCGTCCCATTGAGTATCATCTGACCAGTAAAGCGGTTGTTTAACTTGTTGGCTAGAAAGCCATTTCCAACCACTCTTCGACCACCAGCGCGGGTTTTGGTAGCCTCCTGCTGCCACGAATACGCGATATTGTCCGCAAGTTACCGGATAGCGATCGATCCAATAAGTATCTAAATAAACTTGATGGACTGGTAGCTCATTATCCATAGCATCAATCGAATCATTCCCCTGCTCGAAATACCCAGATGGAATCTCAACCATTTCATCTAGGTAAGGGGGTGAGGATGGATGTAAATTCCCCTTGTCCCCTTGTCTCCTTGTCCCCTTGTCCTCCTGACTGCTCTGTTCTCGCCACTGTTGCAACTGCAACACAAAGGCGATCGTTTCGCCGTGCTGACTTTCATGTTGAATTAGCCAACGCCAAAGCCGTTCTTGTTGGTCTAAATCCACTGTTTCTAAAACACTTAAAACTTCCTGTCTGACTGTGTTTAGATAGTGGCAAACAACTTCAAAGTTGGGTAGCTTGACACGCTCTGATTTAGGTAAACCATCGGCCACAAACAAGCGACGATATTCTGGGAACATTGGCGCAAGTCCTGCGCCGCGTTCTAATAACCAAAGCGACTCGATATATGCAATATGACCTAAATGCCAACCTACGGGGCTGAACTCTGGATGCGCTTGACAGCAAAACGTCGCCTCATCCACTTGCTCGAACAAAGCTAGAGTTCCTTGACGGCAAGAGTTTAGCCATTGTTGGAGTTGTCGCCGCCGCTCTTGGGTGTTTGTCGAGAGGCGATTTATGTTTTGACAACTAGTTGTTTCAAATTTGATGGATCTCGATCTCAAGGTCTTCTCCTACAGTAATAATGCTTTGTTCAGGAAAAGAATTCCAATTGCCTGCAAAAATCGGTTCTGAAGCAATAATTACCGCCTCTGGAAAGGCTGGATCGTCTCTTAGCCAGTAAAGAGAGGGAGCCTGTTTATCGCTGGCAAAACGAGATGCGACTAGGCGATGTCCGTCACTGACAATCATATTAATAGAGGCTGCTAGTTGATGAGATTTTGCTAGTCGATCTAGGTCGAGCAATACTTTTTGCAAAGCCTGTTCTAGGGTAGCAGATGGTTGGGCTTGGAATTCATCGAGCAGCAAAGCAAAAATGTGTTCGGAATCTGTATTACCTTGGATGGATTGATAAGCGACATCGCTCAAGCGATCGCGTATTTCTCTATACAATGTTTGCCGGAAATTTTCAATTCTTCCATTATGGATGCACAGCAAGCGCTGAGACTCAAATGGTTGACAGTTACTTAAATCCACCGCCTGTCCCGCTGTAGCGCTACGAACATATCCCACCACGCACCTCGATTCTACATAACGGCTCAAGCTCGGAAGGTTGACATCATTCCAAATCGGCAAGATGTTCTTGTAGGTAAAAGGGTTTGTATCTTTTTGTGAATGATACCAGCCTACACCAAAACCATCCGCATTCAGCACTCCAGAATTCATCTCGCGCGGTTGATAACTCTGGACAATCAGGGAGTGTTCTGGACTGTACAACAATTTTTCCAAAGATATCGGCGAACCAAGGTAGCCTAGCAGACGGCACATTTTAAGATATTCCTATATTACCCTTCGATGTTAAACCTTTTGAGTGCGAATCTTTGGATGGTTTGATTAATTTCCTCTAGAAAACACCAAACTGCTGGCTTCAACTTCAAAACATCGTACTTACCCAACGTTACACAACTTAATATCAATTGTCGAATCGCTTACACTGACACAGTATTACTAAGCACACTTTTTTACTACTGCTATAAACAAGGTAATGCTGCTAAATCTTACTATCACTTAACTATTACTTAAGGATATTATTAGATCAGCGCCTAGCATCGTTACATTTTTTACATACCTGAATAATGAAGTCAAATATAATTCTTGCTTACTTGTGTCAGGTAAAAACAATGGCTAATGCAATGATGGTAATTTTCCCTTATCGTTGTCAGCAGACATGGGTGTTTGATGATGAAATCGGACTGAGCAAGGAACCATTTGTTAGTGGGGTGCCTGAAATGATCGATTTACTTGTTCAAGATATTCCCCATGTTGATGAAGGTTTTAGGCTGCTGTTTTCTACTAATGCTTTTCCAGGTTATCAAGCAGAACTAATTTGGATAAAAGAAGAATATGGTAGTAATTGGTATCACTGGCAGCAAAAAAATCTAGACTGCTGGCTTTGTCCAGCAATGTTAAAATATTTTAGCGCACCACCAAAAAAAATATATTGTAAAGCGCAAAGTTTATATACTTAATTTTTTTACTTACAGATCAAGTGGAAATTGCTCTAATAACTTATGATGTGAAAAAGTTATTTTTACTACTGCAGAAAAGGAATAGTTATGTATAAGAGCAATATATGTTTATGATTTAATAAAGTAATTAGATTTTAGGAGCAAAAAAGTCAGTATTAACAGATACTAATATAGATTTTTATTAACAATAACATAATTAATGAATACCTCAGTTAGAGCAAGCTGACCCAAATACTTGGCTATTTGAAACAGCATCTAGAGAATGCAGTAGGGTGGGCATCGCCACCCTACTAAAGACTAGAATATTACGACTTAGCGCCCATTTCAATTACTACGCTGCGGCTAAAATCAATCCGCTTTTCTAAATCAAAACTGGTGATTTGATCTACAAAATCTTTGGTTTCAGCGGGTGGTTGATAGTCAGAAAGTCCAATGATTCTCCCGTCTTCCATGCCTTGTGCTAGACGTAGCCAAGTATCCAACTTACCGCTAGAACTCAAAGAGCCATATGTATGGCTAATTGGACTATTAGCACCGCTGGCAATGTCACGCATTGCTTGCAACTGTTCTTCTTGAGACAATGAGATAAATTGATCGAATAGCGAACCCGCAGTATCTTGGGCTGAAGCTGAGTTTCCTGGGTTCAGTTGGTCTTTAAGATCGAGATAACCTAGCCACAATAAGCCAAGTTGAGTATCTACATCAAAGCCGCGAAATTTTTCTACCGCTTGTCTTGTGCCTTCATCAGTAGCAAAAGTCATTCAACCCTCCGATTAAATAAATCAAGTTCAATTTCTAATTAACTGAGGTAAATTTATTAACCTCTTTAATCTGATTTAATAGGCTGAACGCAGGAAATTAACCATGCTAAAGATAGAAACAGCGATCACTACCTCAGACAGATGAATACAACAAAAAACTTTCAAATTACTTTTTACTAAATTGATCTTGGTAAACAGAGTTACACCACTAATTAACAATTAACTGATTTTATTTAAAAGTAAAAGCAGCGATCACTAAAGCACCCCAACCAGCAATAAAAGCAGCACCACCTAGGGGTGTAATTGCACCTAATACTTTAATATTTGTCAAACTCAAGGCATATAAACTGCCAGAAAATATCAAGACACCGATAATAAAACTCCAGCCAGCAGCTACAAATAAAGGCTGGGGAAATTCTGCGCGGCTAATTAACAAAGCTACTAGTAGAAGTGCTAGGGCATGATACATTTGATAACGGGCAGCAGTCTCACAAATTTCTAGCGATCGCTCACTCAATTTTTCGCGTAAAGCATGAGTTGCAAAAGCACCAGCCCCAACAGATAAACCGCCAAATATAGCTGCGATCGCTAGAAAAATTCGACTCACCATTTCACCCCTTATTTTATTAATTGCGAATTGCGAATTATTTCCGTGTTGCTTCTAAGGTGCGCGAAAAGTAAAAGCGATTCTTTGTCATTGCCTGACGCTGTACAGCAAAACCGTTTCTTTCTAAAATCTTGGTAACATCAGCTGCACGGTGCAAATAGGCACGAGTTGCTTTACTTGCGCCTGGAAAGAAGCTACCAATTTTCTTCAGTAAACTGAGAGCAAAGGTTTTTGGCGCAAAGCTGAGAATTAAGCGCGACTCCGCCATTGAGCAAAGGTGAGAAATCATTCGATCTGCCTCATCCTGGGGATAGTGGATTAAGACATCCAAACAAATAACTGTATGATAGCTACCGCTTAATTTCTCTAAATCCTGTACGGCTAAGTTGAGATTAGCATCATTACCCAGTTCTGCCTTAGCTCTATCTTTGGCTTCTCCTACCATTTTCTCAGAGATATCGCTGGCATATACCTTAGCACCTGCTTGTGCTAGGGGGATGCTGAGGCTACCTACACCACACCCAGCATCGCAAATCGATAACTCTGATAAGTTGCCGTCGGCCTTTAGCCAACCCAGAACAGTTTCTACTGTTTGCTGGTGTCCGTTGCGAATATCTAACTGGACTTTATTAACTTCGCCATCTCCATAAATCCGCCGCCAACGGTCAAAGCCTGTGGAATTGAAGTATTCTCGAACAATCGTTTTATCGTCTGTTGCAGTCATAGAAATAAATTATTTTATGCTCCACAAACGTTAAATTTATCATTGTTACGAACCACCTCAACAAGAGAGCAGGGGGAGCAGGGGGAGCAGGGGAAGAAAAACCACTTACCACTCCTACTTACCACTCCTACGGCGCCACTCGCCGCTCACGACTCCTACGTCACCACTCCTACGTCGCCACTAACTACTAACTCCTAATCTTTGCCAAGTTAGTTCTTTTGTTGATTCATCCCAGTGCCAGCGTAATAATTGGGTAGAGGAAGTGCCAAGCAGTTCTGCTGGTTGATTGAGAGCTTGGCGGGGTGTAGCGGTTGCAAGCGAGATCGCTGTTTCTATCTCACATCCCCAGCGGACTAAATTCTGTACTCCTACTAACAAAGGAAGTGTAGTTCCTGCTAATGTCCCGTCGGGTAGTCTTGCCGTACCATTTTTAACTTCAATTTGTCGCTTATCCCAAGGATAAAAACCATCTGGTAATCCTAATGGTGCTAAGGCATCGCTGACTAAAAAGATTCCTTGCTCGTAGCAGCCTGCTCTTAATACTAGCTGAATCATTGTGGGATTAATGTGTTGACCATCGGCAATTAGTCCGCATTTCACACTGGGATGAACGAGAGCAGATCCTAGTAAACCAGGTTCCCGGTGATGTAGTCCTGGCATGGCATTGAAGGCATGAGTTACCATTGTTGCACCCGCTTTAAAGGCACGTTCTGCCTGGGTAGCTGTGGCTTGGGAATGACCAAGACTAACTGTGATACCAAGGGAATGCAAGTAGGGAATTGCTTGCTCGGTTGCATCTAATTCTGGTGCAAGGGTGATTACTTTCACGATCGCGCCATATTCTCCTAAAACCCGCTTAATTTGTTCTACAGTTAGCGGTAATATATATTCGGCTGGGTGTGCCCCACGCTTTTGGGAATTCAAAAATGGCCCTTCTAAATGCACTCCCAATACTTGGGCAGTTGGTTGGGGGAATAATTTTTGTTTCTCGACAAAATCAGCAATTACACATAGCGATCGCTGTATGTTCTCGACTGAGGTTGTCACCAGCGTTGGTAGAAATGCATCTACTCCCTGTTGCCACAATAATTCACAAATTTGTTGTAGAGACGTTTCATGAAACGTCTCTACATGAAACGCCTGTAAATCTGTAAATGCTAAACCCAACGCCCCGTTAATCTGTAGATCCACCCCCCCCAAAGAAATCCAATCCCCAGCTACATCCAAAACTTGTAAACCTGGGGGTGCGACTCGTTCTAAAACTTCACCCATGGGCAAAATTTGAGCAATTCTACCTTGGGCATCGATCCTGATTTGCTGCAAATTTGCATAACCAGGCACGCGAACATTGATAATATCCACTGGTACAGTAATTGATTCAGCCATCACCAAAACAATTCATAATTCATAATTCATAATTCATAATTCATAATTTTCCTTACATCCTACACCCCCTTATGTCTCAACCCCTAGTTGGTATTATCATGGGCAGCGATTCGGATCTGCCTACAATGCAAGAAGCGATCGCTATTTGTGCCGAGTTCGGTGTCGAAACTGAAGTTGCGATCGTCAGCGCCCACCGTACCCCCGAACGTATGGTGGAATATGCCAAGTCTGCCCACTCTCGCGGCATCAAGGTGATTATCGCTGGTGCTGGCGGTGCTGCCCATTTACCAGGTATGGTTGCTGCCCTCACACCTCTACCCACAATCGGCGTTCCCGTACCCAGCCGTCATTTACAAGGATTAGATTCTCTTTATTCGATTGTGCAGATGCCTGCGGGTATTCCTGTTGCGACAGTTGCGATCGGTAACGCTAAAAATGCTGGATTGCTAGCAGTGCAAATTCTCGCTACTTACCAGCCACCGTTGCTAGAACAAGTGCAACAGTATCGCCAAAACCTAGCAACATCAGTAATGGAGAAACAAGCCAAGTTGGAACAGTTGGGCTGCCAAAATTACTTATCTCAAATGTAATTATGAACACTAGTGCGTTTGTTTGGGCTACTTGTCACCATACAGCTTATTTAGGCAGTATTTAAACGCCTAAACGTGGCAAAAAGTTCTATTTGTCAGACATTGCTAGTCAGTTTACTTCTGTTGAGGCGATCGCTCCGCCTGAGCTTAATTATCTTAATTTAGTCTATCTTGTCTGGTAAAATTTAGTTAATGTAACAAGTTATACAGAATTAAAACTGAAAAAAATACAAAATTTTCTTTCTAATACAGCACAATCGAAGGCTTATTAAGCACTTTGGAGTACTGTTTTATTCGCATAGGCAGATTTTTTGTAAATAAAAACCCAATCTATGACTAATTCCGAGAAACAGACCCAACTAGATTTGCAGAAGTTGTTAGTTCTGGGAGCATGAGCAGACAAGCAGGTAATGTTACAAGTAAGGATTACTAGTTATTCAAAATTTGTCTGTGTGCCTGGTTGAGTAGAGGAAACCTGTTGAGTTCTGTCTTGAAGTGTGAACTTTTAGTAGGTTTCTTATTTTTTTTATTTAGAAGGAGATTGACAGCAGTAAAATGTATTTTTTAATACAGAAGGATGGATTTGATATTGATGCAATGAGATTCACATAAGCTAGTCAAAATCATGCATTTGATATTGATGCAATGAGATTCTTTTAATGGTTAACGGTTGGAAGTCAAAGGAAACGAAGCAAGTGTTAAAAAAGGTTTTGATAACGGGAGCGATCGCTTTGTTGCTGCTGGGTTTTCCCCTGATGGGGCAAGCTTATGCCGCACCCACTGACATGAACGCAGCGATTAGCAATGCTCAAACAGCAGCAGATACAGCGTTTATGCTGATGTCGGCGGCACTGGTACTATTGATGACACCAGGACTGGCATTTTTCTACGGCGGATTTGTGCGATCGCGCAACATCCTCAACACCCTGATGATGAGCTTCTTGCTCATGGGTGTCGTGGGAGTTACTTGGATTCTATGGGGCTATAGTCTCGCCTTTGCCCCTGGCTTACCATTCATCGGTGGGTTGCAGTGGTTTGGTTTGAATGGCGTTAGTCCCGCAGATACAGCTGGCTATTTGCCTCGGATGGCATATGAGGCTGGACTAGCAGATGACAAAGTTTTAACTTCCTACGCTGCTACAATTCCCCACCAGGCATTCATGATCTATCAAGCCATGTTTGCCATCATCACCCCAGCGTTGATTTCTGGAGCAATTGTAGAACGGGTTAGTTTTACTGCCTATTCTTTGTTTGTGTTGCTATGGTCAACCTTGATTTACTCTCCACTGGCACACATGGTATGGGCTAAAGGTGGCTTCCTAGGCTTAGCGGGTGGTTTGGGTGCGCTTGACTTTGCAGGCGGTACAGTCGTGCATATCAGTTCTGGTGTTTCCGCCTTAGTTGCAGCTTTCGTACTCGGCCCGCGCAGAGGCTATCCCGATCGCTTAGCCCCACCGCACAACGTACCTTTCATTTTGCTTGGTGCTGGTTTGCTGTGGTTTGGCTGGTTCGGGTTTAACGCTGGTAGTGCGCTGGCTTCTGGTTCATTGGCAACAGTGGCCTTTGTTGCTACTAACACAGGTGCAGCATCTGGGGCTTTAACTTGGCTAATTCTAGAAAAGGTGTTGCGGGGTAAACCAACCGCAATTGGTGCGGCTACAGGCGCTGTTGCAGGTTTAGTCGGAATCACACCCGCAGCAGGATTTGTCACCCCCCTAGCAGCAATCTTAATTGGTAGCATTACATCTGTTGCCTGCTTCTATGCCGTCACTTTCAAGGCAAAATTGCAATTTGATGACTCCTTAGACACTTTCCCCGTGCATGGTGTCGGCGGTACGGTGGGAGCGGTTTTGGCAGGAATCTTTGCGACAACGGAAGTCAACGCAGCCGGGAAAGATGGTTTGTTGCGAGGCAATCCAGGTCAATTGGTTACACAAATAGTAGCAGTTGTCATTGCCTACGTTATCGCTGGGGTTGGTACGTTCATCTTATTGAAGATCCTAGATGCTACCGTTGGTTTGCGACTCAAGCCAGAAGCCGAAATGCAAGGTATGGATATTCACGAACACGGTGAAGAAGCTTATAACGAGGAGTTCGGCGGAGAACGCCTGACTATGCCTGGCGACTAACACAGACTAGTTTTGCCAAATTAAAAATGATGGCGATCGCAATCCTGCTAATACAGCAGTAAAGGTCTACCACCTTTTTTAGTACCATATTTCCACTGATTTTGTTTTAACTGCCTTATTGACTTTTACGGGAATTCACTGTTCCTAATCTCAATTAACGTGCATTAGTCTAAAACAGTGAACCAGGTTATAAATTGCCTGAGTGCTAAAAACTCAGGCAGTTTCTTATTGGTTTTCTGCGTAGAAAGAAGTTCAAACCTCAAGTTTTCCTAAGATTGAGTCTTGTTATTTGTTTGATTAAATAGCGAGATTATTTCTTGGTGA
>DATNQH010000004.1:0-4035 GCA_036704105.1 Leptolyngbyaceae cyanobacterium
CGTTTCTAAAGCTTTGAGTACCGTACCTGATTCAACTTGTGGCGATATCAGTGAGAATTCTTTAAGTTGCATTCAGTCTCACTACACTTGAATTATCACCTTCAGTCTATCTGCTTTTGGCGTTAACCGAACCGTATTGACTACAATAAAATTGATATCAAAACATAATTTTTCCTAAAAATAACCGCTGAGTTATCTATTGAGATAAATAACTCAGCGGTAAAATTGTTAAGTTATGCAGTTAAGTCTTTACTGTCTGCACCGAATGATCGAGTTGAAATAGTTCAAAGTTATACTGCTTGGGCAGTTTCAGTTTGATTTGCTTGGGTAGCAGCTTCAGAAGTTGCAGTATTGGTATCATCTACCAGATTGATTTTGACTGCTTGACGGCGTTGGACTACTTTAGGCAGAGTTAATGTCAAGATACCATCCTTAAACTCAGCTTTTACTTGGTCATTCACAACAGCTACAGGTAGAGGAATGACGCGGTGGAATTTGCCATAGCGAAATTCAGTGCGGAATAAGCCTTTGTCTTGGGCTTTGTTATCATAGCGACGTTCGCCAGCGATCGCTACTGCTTCCCGTGTCACCTGAATATCGAGATCTTTGCCTGACACACCGGGAATTTCTGCCCGTAAAATTACGTATTCTTCAGTATTTTTTAGTTCAATCGCAGGCTGCCAAGTCAATTCTGGTTCGCGCCTTAAACCTGCAATTTCATCAAAAATTCGATCAATCTGACGCTGCATTTCGATTTCTTGGGAAGGTTGCCAACGAATTAATACCATAACTAGCTCGGATTAAGTAACTCTTGGTGGTGTGCGATCGCATTTAATTAATACATCTCCATAATGCCGAACCTGATAGCTATCCTCAGTGAGGCAAACCAGATCGTTGTAGTAGCAAATACCCAACTTTTTAGAGGCGCTAAGGACTGAGGGCTAGGAGAGAGCTGGGGGAGCGCAAGGAAGCTGAAGATCTGAGGGAGAAATAATAGCCATCCATCGCTTACCTACCATTCCCCCTCTTACCCCTTACGCCTTACCCCTTACCCCTTACGCCTTACCTCTTACCTCTTACCTCTTACGCCTTACCTCTTACCTCTTACCCCTTACGCCTTACCTCTTACCCCTTACCCCTAGTTATTACAGAATTTAAAGTTATGTAGCCTTTTGCTGAAGTGGACTCAGCCTGTACGGTACACTATGCCTTGATTATGAGTCTATACCATAACTGTTCCGCTGACTTTGGAGTTTTGATTCAATGTCTCATACAGTCAAAATCTACGATACCTGCATTGGCTGCACTCAGTGCGTCCGGGCTTGCCCAACTGACGTTCTAGAGATGGTTCCTTGGGATGGCTGCAAAGCTGCTCAAATTGCTTCATCTCCTCGCACAGAAGACTGTGTAGGTTGCAAGCGGTGTGAAACTGCTTGTCCTACCGACTTTTTAAGCGTCCGGGTTTATCTTGGTGCTGAAACCACTCGCAGTATGGGCCTAGCTTACTGAGAAGTTTACCAAAGAAAAATTAAGGAGTCAGGAGTCAGAATAGATTATTTATTCTCTCTTCTGGCTTCTGAATTCATCTCAACAGCAACAACCATTAAACGATTGCCTTTTCTTAGCTGCTTTTTACAATTGGGCTGCAAGTGGCAGGGGGAGAAACTAACTCCCTCTTTTTTTGTGCATAAGCAGCATCATTGTGCCATAACTGTAGAGAAATTATTTATGCATTTCAATCAGCCACTATAGGTTTGACTACAAAATGTAACTTTAGTAGGAGTGATATATATGTGCGGTATTGTTGGTTATATCGGCACTCAAGCAGCAACAGGTATTTTGCTAGCAGGGTTAGAGAAACTGGAGTACCGGGGCTATGATTCCGCCGGGATTGCCACTGTATTAGAAGGTGAAATTGATTGTATCCGGGCAAAGGGCAAACTCCACAACTTGCGCTCAAAGCTAGAACAAATAGAAAATCCAGCCAGGCTTGGGATTGGACACACCCGCTGGGCGACTCATGGCAAGCCAGAAGAGTATAATGCCCATCCTCACACGGATACAGCCAAGCGAATAGCCGTAGTGCAAAACGGGATTATTGAAAACTACCGCGAGTTGCGCGAGGAATTGAAACTACTGGGGCATGAATTCCGTTCTGATACCGATACCGAAGTCATCCCGCACCTAATTGCTCAGTTTTTATCAGAAAACCCCTCAGCCGTTATTTCTCACTCCTCACGCCTTTTAGAGGCAGTACGGCAAGCAGTGAATAAACTAGAGGGAGCATTTGCGATCGCTGTCATTTCTGCCGATTACCCGGATGAGTTGATTATTGCGCGACAACAAGCTCCTCTTGCGATTGGTTTTGGGCAAGGAGAATTCTTCTGCGCTTCTGATACTCCCGCCCTTGTCCCTCATACTAGGGCAGTTTTGACGCTGGAAAATGGCGAGTTGGCTCGTCTGACACCGTTGGGCGTTGAAGTGTACAATTTTGCTGGCGATCGCTTGAAAAAGTATCCTCGCACCCTGAATTGGAATCCTGTCATGGTTGAAAAACAAGGCTTCCGCCACTTCATGCTCAAGGAAATCTACGAGCAACCAGGTGTTGTCAGAGCATTTTTAGAAGCATATGTGAATCAAAATTGGAATTCATCTGAGTCCTCATCGCCAATTAAGCTTGACTTGTCAGAGCAACTATACACGGATTTAGAACAAATTCACATTGTTGCTTGTGGCACCAGTTGGCACGCTAGCTTAGTAGGTAAATATTTGTTGGAACAGCTAGCGGGAGTTCAAACTACTGTGCATTATGCCTCTGAGTTTCGCTATGCACCACCGCCTTTAACTGCCAACACAATGACAATTGGGGTGACACAATCGGGAGAAACAGCCGATACGTTGGCGGCTTTGACAATGGAAAAAGAGCGCCGTAACGGTAAGCCATCTAAGTACCAAGCAAAACTTTTAGGCATTACCAATCGCCTCGATAGCACTCTCGCTCAGATGGTGCCACAAATTATTGACACTCATGCGGGAATTGAAATTGGTGTTGCCGCTACGAAAACTTTTATCGCCCAGCTGTTAGCTTTTTACAGCTTGGCTCTAGATTTAGGATATCGTCGCCAAAGTATATCGGCAAGTCAAATCGAAAAAATTTTGGATGGATTGCGCCAGTTGCCAGCGCAAATTGAATCAATTTTAGAGAGCCAAGAGCGTTATATTCAAGAGCTAACTCATAATTTTACCGAAACGCAGGACTTTATTTTCGTCGGACGCGGGATTAATTTCCCGATCGCTTTGGAAGGGGCGCTGAAACTCAAGGAAATCAGCTATATCCACGCCGAAGGTTATCCAGCCGGAGAGTTGAAGCACGGGCCGATCGCGCTGTTGGATGCTAAAGTGCCAGTGGTAGCGATCGCTATGCCTGGAACTGTTTATGAAAAGGTTCTTTCAAACGCCCAGGAAGCCAAAGCGCGTGATTCCCGCCTCATTGGTGTTACTCCCATGCATGAAGAAGAAGCAGCGGATGTTTTTGACGATTTGATTCCCGTACCAGTGGCGGATGAGTTGCTTTCTCCGATTCTAGCAGTGATTCCTCTGCAACTGTTGGCTTATCACATCGCAGCGCGTCGCGGCTTGGATGTCGATCAGCCGAGGAATTTGGCGAAGTCTGTGACGGTGGAGTAGGTTTGTTGTTTGGAAGAAAAATAATTGTAGACAAATAAAAAAGTTGTACTTCTCCTGTGGGTGGAGATGCAGGCATCCATAGGAGATTTCTTTGTGGCTAGCAGTACTTGTAGTATCAAGCTACATAATACGAAAATACTGTAACTAGTGTTTGAGAAAATTTTTGCAACACAGCCCAGCAGCAACAGCCTTGAGAGAAAAACTGGTCTAGGGCGTGTTTTAAAACTTGATAGGATTGTTGGGAATTCTATGGTTGTAGCGTTTGATTTTCCTCCATGATTCTTCCACCGCAGAGTCGAGGCGATTTGACCCCTAAGCAATGGCAACGTCTCTTGCCCCTACTGCCCG
>DATNQH010000005.1:0-13090 GCA_036704105.1 Leptolyngbyaceae cyanobacterium
TTAGAATAACACCTGTGAGGATGTCATGACCGCCTTAGATTTACAAAATAAGCGCATTCTTGTTACTGGCGGTGCAGGGTTCCTGGGTCGTCAGGTAATCGCTCAACTGTGCCAAGCTGGTGCCGATCGCGATAAAATTACCGTGACGCGATCGCGCGATCAAGATTTGCGCGTCCTAGAAAACTGCCAACGAGCAGTCGATCAACAGGACATTGTAATTCATCTAGCCGCTCATGTTGGTGGGATTGGCTTGAATCAGGTTAAGCCAGCCGAACTATTCTACGACAATTTGATGATGGGCGCGCAGCTTATTCACGCTGCCTACATAGCTGGAGTAGAAAAATTTGTCTGTGTTGGCACAATTTGTGCTTATCCCAAGTTCACGCCAGTGCCTTTCAAAGAGGATGACATCTGGAATGGCTATCCGGAGGAAACCAACGCTCCCTATGGTATTGCCAAAAAAGCCCTCTTAGTCCAACTGCAAGCCTATCGGCAACAGTACGGCTTTAACGGCATCTACCTATTGCCCGTGAATTTATACGGACCAGAAGATAACTTCGATCCTAAGAGTTCTCACGTCATCCCAGCTTTGATTCGTAAGGTACACGAAGCTCAGGTACGGGGAGAAAAGAAACTGCCCGTCTGGGGCGATGGTAGCCCTACCCGCGAGTTCCTCTACTCAGAAGATGCCGCACGGGGTATAGTTATGGGTACTCAATTTTATAACGAATCTGAACCAGTTAACCTGGGAACGGGTTACGAAATTTCCATCCGCGACTTGATTACCCTGATTTGCGAACTGATGGAATTTGACGGGGAAATTGTCTGGGAAACCGACAAACCAAATGGTCAACCCCGCCGTTGTTTGGATACCGAACGGGCAAAACAAGCCTATGGTTTTGTTACTCAAGTGGACTTTAGGCAAGGGTTGAAAAATACCATCGATTGGTATCGTCAACACGCAAGTTAAGTGAAAACTATACTTCTATCATAGGGTGGGCATTGCCCACCTTATTTTTTGGCTCTACTTATCAATTAGATAAACCAGAACTAAGCTTGACTCTATTGAAAACACAATAAACAATTACAAGCTTGGATGAGAGCGCTCGCCCTATAGCATTTTCCAAGTTAGCACTAACGATACAAACCCTATAGCAACCCGCACTCATGCTCGTAAATCTTTCATCTGGTTGTCCTTTGTACTTAAACCAATGACTAATGACGACAAGGAGTATTTCATCACTCAAATGGGATTAGGCTATCAACACATACCGCACTCACCCTATCTTCACGGACAACGCGGATGAATACCCCCCTGAGTACAAACGTAAGCAATCTGCTTGGGATCTAAATTTTTGACTTTAGAAAAGTCAACGCCTTTTACCAAAGTGGATTCGGTATATTCTGAAGGTGCGGCAATAAATTGCTCGCCTTGAGATGACTTGGCACTAAACAGAATTGCTCCTTGTAAATCGGCTCCTGCTAGATTTGCCCCGCGTAGATCTGCTAATCTCAAATCAGCATTACGCAGGTTAATATTTTGCATTTGACCTTGACGGAAATTAGTGCTGCTGAGTCGAGTTGCACTCAAATTAGCATCGCTGAGATTAGTATTACTAAAATCTGCTCCAGATAAATCTGCTCCTTGCCAATCAGATTTAATTAGGTTAGCCGACTGTAACTTTGTGTCCAAAGCACTTACCCTGCTTAAACGCGCGGTATATAAATTAGCATGAGATAAATTTGCTGCTCCTAAATTTGCCCCAGTCAGGCTAGCATTTGTCAGGATTGCATCCTGTAAATTGGCTCCTACCAATTGGGTGCTACTGAGGTTAGCATCATTAAGACTGGCATGAGCGAGATTTGCCGAGTTGAGATTAGCTCGCATCAAGTTAATGCGGTTCATTGGTACGCGGCTGAGGTTTGCACCAGTGAGATTAGTTGCTTTCAATTGGGCATCAGTCAAGTCAGCGATCGCATCATCAGATGTATCCCAGTGACCATCTTCACCTTTTCCCCGCCAGCTACTACCTGCTAAACTACCAGAGTTGAGATTTGCTCCTCGCAAAACAATTCCCGCTAAATTGACTTGATCGAGATTTAGGTTAAAAGCAGCATTGGTGAAGCTAGAACCTAAATTAGTGCGACTGAGATCAATCGCCGCCAGTTTACCACTATAAATCGTCAAAATTTTAGCGATCGCTTGTTGAGTTGCTTGTAACTGCTGCGTTCGTACTGCTAACTGGGCGGGTTTATCAATGTAACGCCCAGCAGCTATTTCATTCGATAACAACTGATTTAATTTGTGTAAGTAGGGTAACGCTTTTGGGCCTGTACTAACCAAGGCTTGCTGCACGGCGTTAACGAACTGAGGTTGTGTTTCTTGCCCCAGCAGATTGACCAGCAGCTGTAGTACTTGCGGATCTTGGATCGTTCCCAGCGCCAAAATTGCTCTAGTGCGATCGTCCAAGCTAGTAGGATTAGCGTCAAGCTGTCTCACCAAAGAGAGAAACTGTTCGCTTTTATTCTGCTCTAACTGCCGTTGGTTTTGCTGAGTTTGGATGTAAACTTGAGTACCTACTAAAGTTCCTAACACTGTAGCCAGGCCTGAGAGTGACAGCATTAGCAAAGTGATAGTAGGATTTTTGCGCATCCACTTCCACCAAATACCCCACCCTTTGGCGGTTGATGGAGCCGCCATAGCAGCGCTTTTTCCCATCGGCTTATGCCCACTCCAGGTGGACGATTTCTGCCTGACTGGCTGCACAACTTTGGCTTTGACTCGGATCGGCAAGGGTGTAAAAGTGCGATTAGCATCTACTACGTGAGTACCTGCGATTAAGTCATGCCAGCAACGGCGTTGGCGATTGAACCGGGCGGTTATCCCTTCTCCCAACACCATCAAGCATGACAAAACCGCTAAAACTCCTAAATGCGGGAAAGCACTAAAACGCCACAATATATAAGCAATGGAAAGTGGTAAGCCCCAACTACCGATACCCTCTCGGATTAGAATGCGGGACAAACCGGGAACTGTACCAGTACTAGTCAAAACCCGCACGCTCAACCAACGTTTGGGTAGAGTACTGCCAGTTTTAGACAATAAATATAATTGCCAAGCAGTCAGCAGCAGCGGTGCGACGATCGCAGCCGACCAAAACAAGTTAGTCAGTGGTGTTACTAATTTGTTATTACTGTCGCTAGCTGGAAGCCCTAGAGTTGTTGCGATCGCATCCGTCGTTACTGTCACTACTGGATTAAGCGTTACTTGTTCTCCAGTTGGCTCCGATTTTGCTGCCAGTCCCAAACTATACGGTATTAATCCACTCAGGGCAATCAATGAAACTTCCACCATCCAAGCTGCGAACCGCCTAGTTATCATTGGCAGAGGTCGGCTTTTTGCCCGTTCTCTGCGGCGATTGCGATTGGCACTTCTCCTCACAGTTGAATTCGCCATTAAACAATTCCCTTTTAAGTTATTTCCACTCCCACTCGGATCGGGCGTTAGCTAAACTAGTCTTTAGTTTCAGTGCTACGCACGATAAAAAACTGATATGCCAAATACAACAGCACTGCTAAAATCGCCAAACTGAATACAGCTGCAACAAGTTTTAGCACTGTTCGCAAGATAGCAATACCAAATATAGCCGCAACACCTACAACTATGAGTTTGCCTACTCTGGACAAGCTATTAAACCAGTTGAAAAAGCGTTTTAGTTGTAGCTGCTGTGTTGGCGAATTATCCGTCTGCGTTAGTTCGGATGTTTGGGATGGAGAAACAGCAGTAGACGAGGGTATCGTGGAATTATGTTCAGCTAGCAATTCTTGACGCATCTGCAAATCTTGGTCTGGTTGAGAATTCATATTGTTTTGCCCTACTGGGGAGAAATGCTGTGAATATATAAGCGCAAAGCGCGGTTGTTGTTAGGGCGATTTTAACTAATGTCAGGTATCAGTTGTCTTTTGTCTAAAACCAATGACTCTCGATCTCTGACCACTGAATAGTAACGCCATACCTTTGTAGAGTATGCAGGAACTTATACTTAGTGGTAATGTCTTTTAATTAAGAGAGTCAGAAGCCGAGGGTAATAGTATTAGGCGACAAAATGAGCGGTACTTCGATCAACTGAGCAAATTTGCTTCCTTCCGTATATTTACACAGTGCTAATGCTATATTTGTTACTACTGCAGTTTAAGTACTAATTACAAATTGCCGTGAAATTTTTACCACAAGGCTATTTAACTCAATAATTAAAGTGTTACTAGCTTTAGCATTGAGTGAGCTTAAGTAAATTTGAGTTTAAGCTTGTCAGGCTGAGAAAACAAATATAATCTAATTGCTAAAAGCGCTAAATCAGCTTAAACAGACGAATCAAACCTTAAATATCCCGAACAATTAAATACGGCAGCAATTTTATACTGTCGGAGCGATAAAATATGAAGAAACATACAAAATGGTTAGTTTTACCCTCAGCTTTGGCAATTAGTTTTGCTGTCACAACAGCAACTTTAGCTGAGGAATCATCTGTAAAAATTACTCCCAAGTTTCAACCAGATCCCCTAGTTGTGCGTGGAACTTCTGGAGGAGAAAAAAGCAGTGACTGTGGTAATATTGCTGCCAGTCCTAGTCAAATTATTGAAGTGGCACAGCCGTTACCTTACTTGCGCTTTAGTGTAGCAAGCGAAGGACAGCCAACGCTATTAATAGAAGGGCCAGGAAAACGGCATTTTTGCGTATTAGCGGATACAGAAGCCGGAGAAAGTCCAGAAATTTCTGGTTATTGGGAGGCGGGTAAATATTCGCTGTATGTAGGCGATCGCACTCAAGCACAGCACCCTTATACCCTATCCATTTCTCAGAAAAAAGGTTCTACCGAGTAGTTAGTTGTAAGTTTACAGTCTGTTTGTGTAAGCAGGCAAGAGGATTTGAGGGAGCTTGAATAGTTTTAAGTTTTAAGTTTTAAGTTTTGAGTTAAAAAACGGTCGTTTAACTTAAAACTTAGAGCTTATTACAAGAAACTGGAGTGAAGCGACTTACCACTCGCCACTCACCTCTCATCCTTTTGCCTCCTACCCTCTTCATACTTTAATCTTCTGTAGTAGCTGAGACTTCAACTGCTTGCACGTCAATCGTACCTGGGGGCGTTAAGCGGTTTAACTTGCCTTGCTCTACCTTGAGTAACTCTCCACAACTGGGGCATTGGACTTGGGTGCGATTTAGTGCTGTCAACTCATAAGTGCAAACCGGACACAGAGCTTGCACCATGTTACGCTGCAACCACCATCGAAACCAAACAAAAGCTAAAACAGGTGCCAGGAAAAGCAGCCCAACTAAAATTAGAAAAGAGTTGACTAACCAGCCTAGCCCTACATAACCCAGCAACCAGATAAATAGGAAGGGGGTAAGCCAGCTAGCAAGGCGAGGAAAACTGAATTGAAAGGATTTGAGGCTCATGTTTCCAAAACTATGCTGCTCTGCCTTTAGGATAGCTAGTTATGTCTAAAAGTTAATGAAAAAACAGTACACACCTGTCAAAATCTTTACAAATACTACTAAGTAGTAAGTGGTATTTAAATTTACCACTTGCCTCTAATGAGAGCGGTTTTTACCGCTTTTAACAATTAATAAACAGTTTCTGCCATCAGCAGCGCGTTCGTACACAACTCGGTCTGCCAAGCGCCTGAGAAGGAACCAGCCATAACCTCCTTCTTGAAGTGTACCTGGTTCTGGTTCTTCTATAGCATCTGGATCGAAAGGTTGACCCCGATCCCAGATTCTAATTTCCAGGCGATCGCTCCACAAAGCCAAATCTATATCTATAGTTGTTTCTCGCGGTAAGGCGTGATGTGCGTGGCGCACAGCATTAGTAAATCCTTCTGCCAGGGCTAAGTTAAGGCGATAAAGCTGAGCTTCTGTCCAGGAAAAATGAGACAGATGTTGTAAACAAAACTTCTCAAACCATTGTTGCACGTGGTTTAGCAACTTTATATCGCTTTGCACCTTGAGATGGTCTTGCTCCATCATGCCATAGCTTGACCGTGATTCGATTGTAATGGGACTAAAGATTAATTAATTAACAAATAATTTATTCTTTTTTATTCTTTTTTATTCCACATATATTAATTGTGTTTTACCAAAATTGACGCCTGTTATGTTTCTTGGCAGCAAATACATACTTCCATCAGAAACCTACAGGCGTCAACACACTGTTTACTGACGCGGCTACTTTAGAATAGTCCGAAAGTAAAAGATTTATCGATTGGGAAAGTAGCACCAATACCCAGCCACAATGTTACCAAGGTACCGATTAAAAACACTGTAGTTGCTACTGGGCGGCGGAATGGGTTTTGGAACTTATTGACGTTTTCAATAAATGGCACCAGGATTAGTCCCAGAGGCACAGAAGCCATCGCTAAAACCCCTAAAAGTTTATTAGGAAGAGAGCGAAGAATCTGGAATACTGGGTATAAATACCACTCTGGCAGAATTTCAAGCGGCGTAGCAAAAGGATTTGCTGGTTCGCCCACTACTGCTGGATCTAAGACGGACAAAGCGACAATACAAGCACCTGTTCCCAGAATTACGACTGGGAACATATACAACAAGTCATTAGGCCAAGCTGGTTCGCCATAGTAGTTATGACCCATGCCTTTGGCTAGTTTGGCACGTAATGTAGGATCGGTGAGGTCGGGTTTCTTTAGAGTTCCCATCGTTAAAGGTGTTCTCCTTAATTTTGTCTTTAGTTATTTGTCATTGATCGGTTGTCATTAGTTTTATACAAAGAACAAATGACTTGGGATAACTGACAAGCTTTAATTACAAAGGACCAGAAATGCCTTGCTTGCGAATCATCAAGAAGTGCAGCAGCATGAAGACAGCGATCAGCCAAGGCAGTACGAATGTATGGGCGCTATAGTAACGAGTTAGTGTTGCTTGACCCACACTGGAACCGCCGCGCAATAGATCTGCAATCAAAGTACCGACGACTGGAATTGCTTCTGGTACGCCGCTGACGATTTTCACAGCCCAGTATCCAATTTGATCCCAAGGCAAAGAGTAGCCAGTCACACCAAAAGAAACGGTGATTACGGCTAGAGTTACTCCCGTTACCCAGGTGAGTTCGCGGGGCTTTTTGAAGCCACCAGTCAGGTAAACGCGGAAGGTATGCAGGATCATCATTAGCACCATCATGCTGGCAGACCAGCGGTGAACGGAGCGAATCAGCCAACCGAAGTTGACTTCATTCATCAAGTACTGTACGGAAGAGAATGCTTCGGTTACGGTTGGCTTGTAGTAGAAAGTCATTGCAAATCCAGTAGCGAACTGGATCAAAAAGCAAACCAGGGTCATGCCGCCGAAGCAGTAGAAGATGTTGACGTGAGGAGGGACGTATTTACTGGTTACGTCTTCAGCAAGCGCTTGAATCTCCAAGCGTTCCTCAAACCAGTCGTAAACGTTTGCCATAAAATCGAGAAATTCCTAAAAATCGATTGCGTTTGTTCAAACTCCCAACTCGCCAAGGAGGGAGAGGTGCTTTTCAAAGGTTTGCTAATGGCTGGTGGAAATCCAGTCAATTTGGGCTAATGGTGCAAACGTGGCTAACTAGGCAAGGCTGCTAGTTAACTTTGCTGCATCACTTCTATAAAAAAAGTAACATAGTCGAGAGGGTGATTTCATCAATTGGCAAACTCTAATTGCAAGGGATGAGGGTGAAAAAAAGGAATTGTTGGATGCCAAAAAAAGTTTTCCAAAGAGTCTTCCAGTCCGGACTTACGATCGGACTACCAATTCTGCTGGCACTAATCTGTTGGATCTCACCAGCAGAAGCCTTAACAGATGAGCAAAGAATCGTAACAGAAGCATGGCGAATTGTAAATCGTGCTTATCTGGATGAGACGTTTAATCATCAAAACTGGGCATCAGTGCGGCAAATCGCACTCAAACAGCCGCTGAACGATTCTGAGTCAGCATACAAAGAGATCGAGCAAATGCTGGCAAGTTTGGATGAGCCATTTACTCGATTTTTGCGACCAGAGCAATACCGAAGTTTACAGGTAAATACTTCTGGCGAACTCATGGGAGTGGGACTACAAATTGCTCTGGAGCCTAAAACTGGTCAGCTAGAAGTAGTAGCGCCGATCGCAGGTTCTCCAGCAGACAAAGCCGGAATTCAACCACACGATCGCATTTTACAAATTGATGGCATTCCCACTGCCGATCTCACCCTCGACGATGCCGCCGCCAAGATGCGGGGTGCGGTTGGTACTAAAGTCTCGCTAGTCATGGAACGGGAAGGCCAAGCCCAAAGAGAAATTGAACTGAAGCGCGATCGCATCGCTGTTAACCCCGTTGTTGCCCAGTTACAAACTTCTTCAAAGGAAGTACCAATTGGCTACATTCGCCTAACGCAATTTAACGCCAACGCGGTTGCAGAAGTTGCCCACGCGATCGCCTCTTTAGAAAAACAGGGAGCAGATGCCTATATTCTCGATCTACGAAACAATCCCGGCGGTTTATTGCAAGCAGGAATTGAAATCGCCCGCCTGTGGTTAGATCAAGGGGCAGTTGTTTACACTGTTAACCGTCAAGGTATTCAAGGCAGTTTTGAAGCCTTTGGACCAGCACTAACTCACGATCCACTAGTAGTTTTAGTCAATCAAGGAACTGCCAGTGCAAGTGAGATTTTAGCAGGGGCGCTGCAAGATAACGGTAGAGCTAAGATTTTAGGAGAAACTACCTTCGGCAAAGGTTTAATTCAGTCTTTATTTGAACTTTCTGATGGTTCGGGAATGGCAGTTACTGTTGCTAAATACGAAACTCCTAAGCATCGAGATATTCACAAGTTAGGTATTAAACCAGATCTTGTGGTTTCCTTAGACTCAATTACCCGCGATCAAATTGCTACAAAAGCAGATAAACAATATGAAGCCGCAGTGGAATTGTTGACGAATAATTCAGTAATTGCCACCGGAGAGTATGGAGAATAGGAACGAGTAGCGAGTGGTAAGTCGCTTCGCTCCAGTTTTAAATTTTAAGTTTTGAGTTTTAAGTTAAACGAGCGTTTTTTAACTCAAAACTTAAAACTACGTGAGTTCGACGAGCAGAAAATTGGCAAAAAAAGCTGAGAGCAAATGTGAAGATGGATTCAATCACAAGTCTCAGCTATCAAACCAATGAAATCTATAGTATCGCGCCTGGACATTACAGAGATTTTTTGTGAAGTGGATGATTTTTACCAACAATGGGAACGAGCATGGCAGCAGATGCCTCAATTACCAGCAATGCTGAGTGAGAAACGTAGCCGTTCACGCCTGCAATTGAGTGAAGTGATGACAATCGTTATCGCCTTTCATGCTTCTGGGTATCGTACTTTCAAAGAGTTTTATACACTACAAGTGCTACCAGGATGGCGGAGTGCCTTTCCCAAGTTGGTCAGTTACAACCGATTTGTGGAACTCATGCCGTGGACACTAATGTTGTTGTGCTGTTATTTACACAATCGTAAAGGGGAAGTAACTGGTATTAGTTTCATTGACTCTACCAAAATTACAGTATGTCACGTTCGTCGCGCTCACTGTCATCGTGTATTTCGTGAATACGTGAGTTGGGGTAAAGATTCTGTTGGATGGTACTACGGTTTCAAATTGCATCTGATTATCAACCACAGGGGCGAATTGCTAGCATTCAAGTTGACTGCCGCCAACACTGACTACTGCAAGCCTGTACCAGACATGACCAAGAATATCATTGGCAAATTGTTTGGTGATAAAGGTTACATTTCTCATGCTCTATTTGAGCAGCTTTATGAACGTGGTTTGCAACTAGTCACCAAGTGCAAAAAGAATATGAGAAATCGGCTTGTACCTTTAATAGACAAAATTCTACTTCGCAAGCGTGCTGTCATTGAGTCAGTCAATGACAAACTCAAAAATATTTGTCAGATTGAACACTCTAGACATCGCAGCGTACTGAATTTCTTAGTTAACTTGTTGGCAGGACTGGTTGCATACACTTACCAAGAGAAAAAACCATCGCTGGATATTGCTTCAAAAGAACTAGCTGCCCTGCCTGTTGCCGTTTTTTAGTTCATCGAACTCACGTTAATTTTACTTAACCCCCTAGCCCCCTTCCCTACAAGAGAAGGGGGAATGGATGGGAGAAGGGGAGTCGAAGGAGGTTATAGTCACTCACTGCTTAATTTTAAAAGTGCAGGAAAATAAACTTATGCTAAGTAGCCTGGAAATACGTTGGTTTTATGCAGGCAAGCTACCAGCAGCAATTTCAGATTGGTTTGAGCAAGACGAGTTAGGTGGGAAACTCCAACCACCAGAGGAACGGGAAGATGTGTATCTCTATTCCCCTGGATGCGAGTATTTGGGGATTAAACTGCGACAGGGACGACTGGAAATCAAATGGCGCAATGCAGAATTAGATATTGTGCGCCTGGGAGAAGGGGTAGAGGGTAAGTTAGAAAAGTGGGGTAAGTGGATGTGTGAAGATCCCAGCCAAGAAAGCTTTAAACCAGAAGCTGTTTTGGGTAAATCGTCTTGGGTGAGTGTGAAGAAGGTGCGATTGCAACGTTTATATAATAGCTGTGCAATGGAAATCACCCAACTAAATGTCAAAGGCAATGATTGGTGGAGTCTTGCCTTTGAAACCTTTGGCGCAGAAGCAAGTAAGCTGGAGCAGTTGAGAACTATAGCAACTCAGGCATTCGAGAGTTATAACGGCTCACAATTACTAGCTCAAGACTCCTATGTTTATCCTACTTGGCTGTCTCTGGTTATTTAGAGTTTGGCAGTAATAGTTTGACCAGGAGTTACAGAAAATGACTAATTCTTCGCTAACTTCCCAGCCGCGCGCAGAATTTGCCCTGCCAGAATTGCTGCACCAAATCCATTATCAATATTCACCACTCCCACACCCGCAGCACAAGAGTTAAGCATTGTCAAGAGTGGCGCTAACCCACCAAAGCTTGCACCATAACCGACGCTAGTAGGAACGGCAATCACTGGACAATCTGCTAAACCTGCAACCACGCTGGGTAAAGCTCCTTCCATCCCCGCCACAACAATTAAAACAGATGCTTGGGCGATGACATGGCGGTTATCGAGCAAGCGATGAATTCCAGCTACACCAACATCCCAAAGCCGTAAAACTCTAAAACCAGAAAGTTCTGCGGTGACTGCGGCTTCCTCTGCTACTGGTAGATCCGCTGTGCCAGCTGAAAGGATGCCGATAGTACCAGGATTATTCTGTTGAGGTGGGTTTTCCAAGGATGCTCCCGTAGATATGTCTGTTGAACCCGTCTCTACTGTGCGATCGCCTTGTAATGCACAAATCCTCGCACCTGGGTAATATTGCAGATCAGGAACTTTTTGTTGCAGTTGAGTATATACTTCTGGGTCAATCCGCGTCGCCATCACCACTGGATTACGTTGGCGCATTACTGCCATAATCTGAGCAATCTGATCGGGGGTTTTTCCTTGTCCCCAAATTACTTCAGGAAACCCAGTTCTGAGGGTGCGGTGATGATCGATACGAGCAAATTCGCCTACTGGTTCGTAGGTAAAATGCTTCAGTTTGTCTAAAGCAACAGCAGGATTAATTTCTCCAGCAGCCACAGATTCAAGGAGCGATCGCAATGCTTCAGGTTGAGTCACAGTTAATAAATTATGAATTATGAATTCTGAATTCTGAATTAAACATTCAGTATTTATATTTTATAATTTAGCATTCAGCATTCATCATTTCGCCACTTTCAGTTCATATTTGTTCCACAGAGTTGCGCTTTGGGAGCCAAGGGCAGAGAATTTTACAGCTTGAATGCGATCGCGCACAGCTACTATATCAAGTGGATTAACTAAATAAATGAAAGGTAAATATTCCTGGGTTAACCGTTGTGTCTTGACGTAAATTTCTTTACGCTTAGCTTCATCAAACTCCGCTGCTCCCTCAATATAAAGACGACCAATTTCTGCCTCCCAGTCTGCAACTTTCCTTCCAGTCAATGGTTCTTGTCCTGCTTGAGCTTTTTGATTAAAGGTGTGTAATCCACCATCAGGTAGCCACACATTAGCCCCATCATGAGGTTCTGTTCCGCCGCTAACAAAGCCTAAAAGATAACATTCCCAATCAAGTGAACTAGATAGCTTATCTACAAGTATATTGAAATTAATTGGATTGTAATCAACTTGAATACCGATTTTACTTAAGTCTTGGCTAATTTGCGCTCCCATTGCTACGCGAGTCTTATTTTCGGTATTTGTAATCAAATTAAAGCGGACTCGATTACCATCAGCATCTAATAGCTGTTTTTTTGAGTTGTATTTAAATCCTGCGCTTAATAGTAATTTTTTGGCTTTCTCTGGATTATAATTGTATACCTTAAGACCTTGTGCTGGAGAAAGATAATAGGGGTTTTCAATATCAATAGGGGAATTCTGTAACGTTCCAACGCCCCGAAAGATGTTATTTAGCATTTTCTGACGGTCGATTGCATGAGCGATCGCTTGCCTAAATGCTAGATTATTAAACCAACGCGATTTAATCGGATCGACTACAGACTTTCCGTTTTTCCTTCGCCCTTTGTTGAGATTGAAAGAAATAAAATACTGAGATAATTTTGGACCACCATTGTAAACTGTGAACTTACCACGCTTTTCTTCACGCTTGAGCAGAGAAAAATTTTCTGGAAATACATCAACAGCATCTAGCCCCAGCGACCGAAATTGCAATACGCTAGTATCACTAGATTCAATGATTTGCCAAACAACGCGGTCTATATAAGGTAACTGTTTACCCCCGCTATCTTTGCGCCAATAGTATGGATTACGTCGAAATACTACCCGCTGACTCGGAGTATAACTTTCTATTTTATAAGCACCATTAACAATAACTTTAGCTGGGTCAGTATCGGTTTTCCAAGTTGTGATAAGTTGAGGGTTTCCTTGATAATCTTTAGTTTTTACCGCCGCAAATAGAGCGTGTTTTGGTAAAATACCGATTGAATTTGTAGAAGGGCCTGTTGTCGTGGCGAGGAAGGGAGAAAAGCAGGGCTATTTCATTCTAAAGATGTCTTTGAGGAAT
>DATNQH010000006.1:0-5613 GCA_036704105.1 Leptolyngbyaceae cyanobacterium
CTACTTCTTTTTGGAAATCATTCTTGAGGTATAAAATTAAATAATAATGGCAGTTTTGGACAAGATACAGTTAACTCTATTGATATTTTTAAGTTAAATTGCCGTTAATTTGAGGATTAATACCAGATTTATTCTCATTGCCTAGTTTTTAATTTACCTAGGAAAAAATTTTTGTAGGCGCGATCGCTGCACCTTCATTAATAGTAAATAGTAGTTTGGCAATGCCGGGCTACTTTACTAACACTGTTTTTTCAAATATGTATCTTGCGAGGTATTGCTTTATAGACAACTTGTTAATTCAAAAAAATTAGCCTAGACAAATAAACAAAAATAGTCTAGTATAACAGTGTCAATAGTATTTAACATTTCTTTATTTGTATTTTACGATACAATAGCTTCAGTATTTTTCTATCCAACTCATTACTTGTATACAAAGCTAGTCCTAACTTTCGGTAGAAGGCAATAAAAATTTTTGATTGTTACCTTAGCTATATGCACAAATAAAATTTTAAGTCAATTACATTTAATTTTTAGTTACTTGACTGCAAGGTAGTGCAAGTAGAAGCAAGTCAACAATCAACTTATTGAATTACTATGCCTAGTGAAATATTTTCAATTAAAGAGATTGCAGTCAAGAGAAAAGAGCAAATAAAAGAAATTTCTCTGTTTGTACATAACTTAAGAAGTGGTATTTGGTTCCTCGGTTTGCCATCATGGTTGTTTGGAGTTACTGATAGAACTTTTGCTTCATTTGCTGATGGCTATGTATCTACTCTAGAACTGGTGCAATTATTTACAGCTTCTTTCTTCTTTCTCAGTTGGATTTATTTGAAGCCAGAGAATAGCTTAAATAGTAGCGATACAGAAACGCTGTCAAGCTACGAGTTTGATTTCGCTCCTTACGAACTTGAACTATATAAAGGTATAGTTGCCAAGAGAATGCTGGAGTTGCAACAACATATAATTCGGCAGGAATATATCTTACCTTTTCCCTATCTCTGCCAAATCTATCATTTATTGAACTTAAAACATTTGGAAACAATCCATAGTTTTAGTCTCAATAACTTAAAAGTCGTTAAAGTCAGCAATTTCCAGCCAACAAGCAACGGCGGCAAGATCGAATTTCAAACTGTTTTAGATTCTCCAATCAATCCTTTGAGGATTTGGCGGCAACCGATAGTTGAAGTGCAGTTAATTTTGCATACACCCTATACTGTTGAACTCAGTATTCCGGTTTATAACAACAAACACATAACTGTATTATTCAATGCTCTGCCTTTGAGTAACAATGAGCATAAGTTATTTATCGATATTTACAGTAACCTGGAGTGGCCAAAACCAATATTGCAGCTACTGTTACATTTCGCTTCTAGTTTGACGCTGTTTGAAGATTTGCCTTATTTACGTAAACTAGGCTCAAGAAATATACAGGGCTTAGTCAACTTAAGTAGAGTTTCTAACCATGAAACAATGTGGCTGATGCGAAGATTTGCTGACTTGTATGGTGGGAAAAAAGAACCTGCGCAACTAACTGGGGCGGTTGAATAGGATGGGCATTGCCTGGGCGATTGAATGGGTAGCCCGGCATTGCCCACCCTACTAGTGAGAGCTTAAATAGGCGATCGCTTGCCGAATCCAATCTTCTGCACCAGCGTTTTTGGCAACAAGCCCATTTTGACTTACAGATGTAAGTGCTTGAGCAATCTCATTCGGACTATACCCCACTGCTAGCAGTGCCATTTGCACTTCTTCTAAAATCTCCGGGGAAAGCGCTACTGATGCAGTAGTTGTTCCTAACCCAACTGTGTGGCTCCAAGTTGCCAACTTGTTTTTCAATTCCAAGCAGATGCGTTCAGCAGTTTTACCACCTATACCAGGTGCTTGCACCAGTAGTTGCGTGTTACCAGTGATGATCGCTTGAACTAGTTCTGGCAATTTCAGAGTATCCAAAAGCGCGATCGCACCCGCTGCACCAATCCCACTTACACTAATTAGCTGGCGAAATAAATCTCGCTCAGCTGCCGAGCTAAACCCATACAGCAGTGGCTGTTCTTCTCGAATTTGCAGGTGCGCGAACACCTGCACTTGTTCACCAGTTGTTAACCCAGCCGCCAAACGCGCCGGAATTTGCATTTCATAACCGCAAGAATTCACCTCCAGAGTAAGGATGACGCGATTAGTGCTGCTTTTTTGCACGCTGGCGACTGTGCCTTTGAGAAAAGCGATCATTCCAGAAAGCCGAAACGTTTTAAGCCTTCCAGAATACCACTTGCACAGGCAGATTGAGCTTGGTAACGGTAGTCTGCTGGATGAGAGTTGTGCCACTGAAGTAACTCATAGCTGGCATTACCAACAATAATTCCGCGTGACTCTCCCACAGCAAATAAAGCAATATCATTGCCAGAGTCACCACAAACAACAGTTTGCTCTGGTGTCATGCCCCATGAGGAGCGCAAAAACTGCACCGCTTCACCTTTGTCACTATGACGGGGTACAATATCTAGATCTTGACCAGTGCTGTAAATCAGCTTGACATTTAAGCCCTGCTGTTGTAGCAATAAATTCAGTTGCGGCAATAGATCGTTTGCGATCGCTTGTGTCAAGAAGAAACTTACTTTAAAAGGACGCTGTTCTGAGTCTGGTTGAGGAACGAGATCGGCAAAATGAGCAGCTATAGCCACAATTGAGTCTCGATCCCACCCTTGAGAAAGTTTTTCTGACCAAGCAGAATCTGGATTTGCGCTACCATTGAGATAAATTTCTGTACCCACAGATGCAACCAAAGCATCAGGTTGTAAAAGCTGCTTTTCTTGCTGAAGTTTTCGATAAAGTATAGGCGATCGCCCTGTTGCATAGACAATCTTTGTCCCAAATTCTTGGCGATGCTGACTCAGTTTATGATTCAGTTCTACCAATGCTTGGTCATCACCCACGAGGGTATTATCTAGATCGGTTACGAAAAGAAATTGTGTCACGGCAACTTGTTTTAATTTAGTGTAGACCGGAAAACAGATGAGGAATAACGATTGACAGCATTTTAGCCTGCCCTTCGCCGCACCCTTTTAAGGGTAGTACGACAAGCCAGGCTTCTGATCGAGCTTTAAAATACGACAAAACATTCGTGCAATTCTAATCTGTTTGGCTCAATCGGTGTTTCAGGGAGTTAAGCCAGGAGGGTCTCCAATAACGCATTTAGCAGGGCTTTGCCTCGCTTTTTGGTATTGTGGACAAACTCGAAAAAGCCTAAGTAGAAGGGTAACTTTTCTTGAGAAATGCCTCGATGGGGACGTAACCACGAGCGTAAGAGAGACCAAAATCCTTCCATCGTGTTGATATGCACCTCACAGAATCCATCGCCGTCCTCATCACGTGCATATTCGCCTCGACCATGACACACTGTTTTATGCTCATAGCCCCACTTGGGTACAAGAGTGTAAATGGCATACTCATCAGTGTAGATGAGACTACCGGGAGCAATAGTTGCTTTGATTAACGGTTTGATGGTTGCCGGCTGCACGTTAGCGCTTCATCCGAATCACGACCTCGCCACCGCGTTGAATCATCTCGATGCCGGGGCGGCTTCTCTTTTTCGAGAGTGCCGCGAAGAGCGAAACCCTTTGAGGCGGTTGCGCCGTCCAATGCGCCTTTTTTTTGACTGCTTCTGGATTCCCCTTGTGTCCAGCATTCAAGTAGGCCTCATCGCATTCGACTTCTCCAACCAGTTGAATTTCTGGCTTGCCATCAACGATGGCTTGACGTAGTTGACATATCATGGATGTTGTCTTCGTCAAGGTCTAGTTCCTGGGCAATTTGGCGATTCGACAGGTTTAATCCGATTAAATACAGGCACAGCATCCACACCCGCAACGGCTGATGATGTCCAGCAAAAATTGTGCCTGTTAAGTCGTCGAACTGAGCGCTACAGCCCTTGCACTGGTAACGCTGGCGATGAGGATCAGCCTCATCCGGCTCCTCGCTTAATCACTGTCGGACTGCTACACTTGGGGCAACACACACCCTCTTTCCAGCGTAGAAGGCTTATGGTTTCGTAGCATTTCGCATTGTCAATCAGGTGAGTTAGGTTAAGGTTGAGCATCGCTTCCGAGCTTCTGTTTGTCTGTTAGCATCGTAGCAGTCTGCGTCTGTCCATTCCATCTCCCCGAAACACCTATTGAGCCATCTGGAATTGTCAGGGGTAAAGTAGTGGCGATTAGCCAAAAGCGCCGCCTGGGTTAAATCTGTTCGCCAGGTGAGAAAGGCAAGGGGTACAGCGATGGCGGCTGAAAATAACGGAGTTGCGATCGCAATCCCAGCACTGTTGAGCAATACTTGCAGCGTCCGGGGACGGGATACCATTAACAACTGTTCCCCACTGATGCTAGCTGTGCGCATAACTAAATAAGTTAAAGGCATTAAGACTGCAATTGCGATCGCAGTTGCAGTAGCAACAAGCAACAGTGGCGGCTGATTTTTTATGACTCTAGCTTGCATATCTTAGAGTTTATAAATGATGTAGCAGTGAAAAGGCGCTCATGATAAAGGCTGAAGGGTAAGTTACAAGCCAAAAGTTGGGCATTCAAAAGTCAAAATTCAACACTCATTTGTACGGGTAAGGCAATGCAAAAGCCCTTATCCACTCGCCACTTCTACTTCACACCATGTACAGACGTAGCACTGCTACGTCTCTACTTCATCCTTCATACTTTTCTAATCACTACTTACAACAGCCCCGCCTCTTGGATTAAAGCCAGGGTTCCTTTAAGGTCGGATAATTGGCTCAAGTCAAGCGGGTTGCAGTTGGTTGAGCGGAATTTGCTGCTGTGATACTGGGATACCCTGCACCAGAGGATATTCATAAAATTTCTGAGTCATAAACTTTTGCGCCTCTGGACTGAGCATATAAGCCACAAACTTGTCCGCATCACTTTTTTGGTCGGTGGTTTTCAGCACCGCTAAACCTGCGGCGTTAATCAAGCTCCTGCATCGCCGCGTGTATAATGAATCGCTACGGGAAAGTTGGGGTTATCCTTAGTAAACCGATATAGGTAGTAGTTGTTGACTAGCCCTAGGGCGATTTCTCCTCTACCCAAAGCTTCCACGATCGCAGAATTGCCATCGTAGCTTTTAGCACCATTGGCTTTCATTGCCTTCAACCACTGTAGAGTTTTTTCATCCCCCTGTAATATCCCCATGGCGCTGACAAAAGATTGGAAAGAACCGTTGGTAGGCGACCAACCGACTTTACCGCTCCACTTCGGATCGGTTAGTTGCATTACAGAATTGGGAATTTCAGCAGGTTTAACCAGCTTGGTATTGTAGTCAATAACACGCGCTCGTCCAGAAATACCAATCCATTGTCCTGTAGGCGAGCGAAACTGCTCGTCTACTTTTTGCAATAACTGCGCAGGGATTGTCACAGTAAGGTTTTCTTTGGCTATAGCACCTAAAGACCCGGCATCCTGGGCGTAAAATATATCAGCGGGGCTATTTTTGCCTTCTTCGATTAAAGCGATCGCTAATGCAGTTGAGTCGCCATAGCGAACTTCAATATCCATTCCCAAAGCTTTCTTTGCTTGCTCAATCAGGGGAGCCATGATTTTTTCTTCCCTCCCT
>DATNQH010000007.1:0-54488 GCA_036704105.1 Leptolyngbyaceae cyanobacterium
TTCTCACACAATCAAAAAAATTACGTTAATTTTATGACAAATAGTAGGGGCAAGTTAATGAATAGTTTTGAGTTTTGAGTTTTAAATTAGATAACGGTTTATAACTCAAAACTTTTGTAGAGACGCAAAATTTTATTTTTGTAGAGACGCGAAATTTCACGTCTCTAACTTGAAAACGGAGAGGGAGGGATTCGAACCCTCGGATGGGTCTTACGATTCCATCAACAGATTAGCAATCTGCCGCTTTCGACCACTCAGCCACCTCTCCAGGGTAGTGGATTATTACTATAGCAGAGTTTACTGCTAGATGCAAGTAGGAGTAAAGGGTAAAGGCTGTAGACGCGAAGCGGCTTGCCGAAGGCTAGGGAGAAATTATGAATGATGAATTCAGCATTCAGCATTCATAATTTCTCCCTAGCCCCTGATTTAAAGCACTTGCGATCGCAGCCAAGCTTTGGGCAAACTCCAAAGCTTTTGCAAATTGGGGACGTAAGCTCGTTGGCGAAACACATCGTAATGATTGCGTTCGATTTTATCTAAAATCTGACTGTAAAGTATCAAAGCCGTCCACACTGGCAACCGAGCATCAGGAGCTAGGTAGCTAATTCCCTTTTCTGCTTTAGCGTAAACTTCGCGCGTCCGTCGAATTTGGAACTGCATTAGTCCCTGCCAGCGGTCATCCACCACACCCTTGAATAGGTCTTGCTCTGTGTAGTTAAATTTTGCTAAGTCTTCCAAGGGTAGATAAATCCTCCCGCGCCGTGCATCTTCTCCCACATCTCGCAGAATGTTGGTAAGTTGACTAGCAATACCTAGGGCGATCGCTTCCTCTGTAGGAATATACGGTTCTTTATCACAGTTCCAAGCAGCTGTGTCCCTACTGGTGTCCAAGCCCATTACAGCGGTTGACATCAAACCCACCGTCCCAGCAACGCGGTAACAGTAAAGTTTCAACTCTTCAAACGTCTCGTAGCGACTCCGATACAGATCCATGCACTGTCCGGCGATCATATCTCGAAACGGCTGAATGTCTAGTGGGAAATTTTGCAGGGCATCTACCAACGCCACATCATAGTCTTCCACTGGATGACCCGCAAACACTGATTCTAGATGGCGTTCCCACTGCTCCAAAGTTTCTGGGGTGGTAATCGCGGCAGCAGGGCCATCGACTAATTCATCAGTGCGGCGACACCAGGCATAAATTGCCCACATAGCTCGCCGACGCGAAGCTTCTCTCATCAGCAGCGTGCCAGGATAAAAAGTCTTCGCATACTTTGCCGTGATTTGGCGACAAAGTTCGTAGGAATCCTCCACAGAGGCAAGCTTTCTCATGCACGGGGGGGAATCAGGCAGTTGCAGCATTCGTTGCAGGCTGGAGTTGGGTCGTTTGCAGATCGGAATTTGCTTCACTTGTAGCGTTGGCGACGATCGCCTGTGCTGTGAGCTTACCAGAAAGTACGGCACCTTCCATACTACCTAGATACGGTTGCATGGTGTAACTTCCCGCTAGATAAAAGTTGGCGACAGGGGTAACTTGTGCAGGGCGGTATAGTTGGCGACCTGGAGTTGCCGTATAGACCGAGCGGGGCGTTTTCACCACATGATATTTCAATAATTTGGCTGGGTTTTCGCCGCCAAAGTGGGCAGGAAACAGTTTTTCTAGTTCACTCATCGTTACCGCGACAATCTCCTCTTCAGACTTGCTAATCCAATCTTTAGCAGGAGCTAGAACTAGTTCCAGCATAGAACGATTCGGGTTGGCATACTCGCGGCAAGTATTACTCATGTCCGCGTAGACACTGAGCAAAGATGAGCGGGAAAACAGTAACTGGTCGATATCCGTTAATTTGCGATCAAACCATAACTGTAGGTTAATCACGGGTACGCCTTCCAACCCATCCAGCTTTTGGAAATACTCCATTTGCTTCCAAGGCTGGGGTAGCATTACTTTCATCACGTCAACTGACATGGCAGAGACATACAAATCGGCAGTTTCTACGTAGTCTGCTGCTCCATTTAAACCACGCATTAAAAAGCCCTTCACTGTACCATCGGCGTTGAGCATTATTTCTTTGAGGGGGGCATTTAACCGCACTTCGCCACCACCAGAAGTAATGTAATCTACCATCGGCTGACACAACCGCTCTGTTGGCGCTCCATCCAAAAACGCCATCTTGGAGCCGTCTTTTTGTTGCAAGAAGCGACTAAGAGCAGTCAGCAAAACTACGGCTGAAATTTCGTCTGGGTTGATGAAGTTAAGCGATTTGGATGCGGCGATAAAAATATCTTGTTGTACTTCCTCGCTGACACCTTGCAGCTTCAGCCATTGGGAAAATGTATATTTATCCGTTTGTTCGACATACTTTTGCCCCCGGAGCATAGCAGGAACCAATCCCTTAGCTAACTGGATTTTTTCCCCCCAGGTGAGCATATCGTTGTTCCGCAAAATTGCCGCTATGCCGTTAAAAGGTGCTGGCAAATCAGGGAAATCAAAGCGGCTGTATGTACCTGGTTTTTCCGGCTGGTTGAAGATCATAGTGTGTTTTTTCCACTGCAACCGATCTTCGATTCCCAGTTCTTTGAACAGTTGAATCATATTGGGATAAGCCCCAAAGAAGACGTGCAGCCCTGTTTCGTACCAGTCGCCGTCAGAGTCTTTCCAAGCCGCTACTAAACCACCCAATACGTCTCTGCTTTCCAAGACGATGGGAGTGTGACCAGCATCAGTCAGATATTTTGCGCAGGAAAGCCCTGCTAAACCCGCCCCAGCGATCGCAACTCGCATTAACTATATTTGCCCTTCAGTATTGTTTTTGCGTTTACTGGGTCTCATTATACTTTGCATTCCGTTACATTTGTAGCTTTTACGCCAAAATCTCTAATATTGCTTAATTTTTGCGCAATTATGTATGTAAATTTAGTTTGTATATAAAACGACACTCAAAGGCAATAAAATTACTTTGGTAATTTTATATCTTGACTATCGGTAGAAGCAACAGAAGCTCAATACTAAATCATTAACGCTTTAGACAACCTAGAATTGCTATTGATAAGGTGAGTGCGTAGGCGTGTTTCGCTTTGCTCAATCATCGCTTTCTGTGAAGCAAATACTTGTTAAGTAAAATACTGATTTCTTCAATTAATTAAAAGCATTGGCAATAAAATTCTTAACTAGCCACTGTTTGAATTCATAAAAATCGCGCTCAAATTCGAGATAAATTGCACCTAACAAAGCTTCAAACATCTCAGCTAAAAGAGCCTGCTGCATAGTTTCATATTTCCATTTTTCACTTTTTCCAAGTTCGCATAGCTGTCTCAATTTCAAAATTTTTCCGAACTCATAAGCCTGCTTGCGACTGACTATGTAACTTTTCCATTGACTAATACTACCTTGATTTAATTTGGTAAAATATTGGTGCAAGTAGTCAACGACAGCAGCACCAAACATTGCATCACCTAAAATTGCAAGCCTTCTGTACTCGCATTCCTGTTGCTCTTGCTGCTGACGATTTAGGTGATTATTTTCATAAATTTTTGAAGGATGAGTCAAGGCAATTTCAAGTAAGTCTGTGCGAGTAAATTCAGGTATGCGGATCGCTTTTTTAACAGCTTCTATATCTATAGTCACGTTAAATTTCTTGCTTCGTTAGATAGATGTCAATCTAAAGTAGCATTTTTAACTAAATGAGAAGCGATAACTACGACGCTCGCAACACTTACGTAGCAAATTTTAGCATTTTAAATTAGCTAGCAAAATTTACCAAACCTGCCTACGCAAGTTTGATTTTTGCAACGCGATCGCATCCCCAACTAAATCCCCTGTCGCTCAAACCAAGCATCCAAATCAGCAGTATCGGAAAAATCCAACAACGCCTCACCCAAATTCTCTAACTGCTCAACAGATAAACTACGAATTCTTGCCTCAACTTCAGGCTCAACCCCACCAAAACGATGGTTAAGTTGGGGCATAATCAGGACTACTTCCCCTTGGTGCCTTCCTTGCTCAATTCCTCGCTCCATTCAACTGGTAACGATTTCCATAACTACCTCTTGCTCAGAGGGTTCAATTGTATTAATCTCAGCTTGAAAAAGCCGCTCCTCTTCAACGTTCAAGCGTAAATAAGTATCAATAAACCCAGGAATCAACTTCATCGGCGCAGGATCTAGGCGTAATGTTGCTAGCACGGGCAAACATTCAAGTTTTACTCTAGAGCGATCCTCGGACGCAATATTCATTTTTGCCATTAACACACTGGCTACAGGATTCTGCTGATGCAAAAAATCTCGCGCTCTTCAAGCGATTTAACTGAATTACCCTGTAATTAAATTTCAGCACCTCAAAATCGGGGAAACTAACTTGATGGAAGTTTGGCTCTGGACGCTGTGGGATATCATAGGAAAACAAAGCTATTGGATAAATTGGCAAAGCAAATTTTTCATATAGACGAGCAAAGTAGCGAATTCGCTGGCTGAAGTCGCTTTGTGCTTTTGCTTGGTTCTCAACGTGAATTAGAAAAAATGATTCTTGAGTACGAAACCGTACTAGGGCGACTAAATCAGCTTCATACTATTCCCCAGCAGTAACATCGGTAAAAACTTCTTTGTCGATAAATGTCAGCCTTTCAGGTTCTAAATAGCTAGTGATATCTGGAAAAAATAAGTCTAAAAACTCCAAAAAGAAGGTTGATAGGAGTTCTTTAAACAGGCGATCGCGGTCAATCATTATTTAGACTCTACCTCAGCTTTTGTTCCAAAGCAGCGATCGCTCACCAATGTGCATTGGTCGCCAGCAAGATAGAATAAATCCAGCAAAAGTTCTCAACATATATATTTATTCATAACAAGCTAGGAGAACGTTCACGCATGGGCAAAGTAGTCGGCATAGATCTGGGGACAACTAACTCAGTAATAGCTGTCATGGAGGGCGGCAAGCCCATCGTGATTGCCAATGCAGAAGGATTGCGGACTACTCCCTCCGTAGTAAGCGTCAGCAGAGAAGGAGAAATTGTTGTCGGACAAATGGCACGGCGACAAGCTGTTCTCAACCCGAAAAATACCTTTTACGCAATTAAGCGCTTCATCGGTCGTAGTTATGATGAACTAAGCCAGGAAGCAAAGCGCGTTACCTACCCTATCCGTAGAGGCGAAGCAGGCAACATCAAAATTGATTGCCCCCGTTTAAATAAAGAATACGCCCCAGAAGAAATCTCAGCGATGGTGCTGAAAAAGCTGGTAGAAGATGCCAGTCGCTATCTGGGGCAACCTGTGTCACAGGCAGTAATTACAGTCCCAGCTTATTTCAATGACTCCCAAAGGCAAGCTACGCGGGATGCGGGGCGCATTGCTGGGTTAGAAGTGTTGCGAATTCTCAATGAGCCAACGGCTGCCTCTTTGGCTTATGGATTGGATCGCAAAGAAACCCAAACCATCTTAGTTTTTGACTTGGGTGGTGGTACGTTCGATGTGTCAATTTTGGATGTTGGTGATGGAGTATTTGAAGTCAAAGCTACTAGTGGAGATACCCAACTAGGTGGTAATGACTTTGACAAGAAAATTGTTGACTGGCTGGCAGAGCAGTTTTTAGAGACAGAAGGAGTCGATTTAAGACGCGATCGCTCGTCTCTCCAACGCCTGATGGAAGCCGCCGAAAGAGCAAAAATCGAACTTTCCGGCGTTACCGTCACCGACATCAACCTTCCCTTCATTGCTGCCACAGATGATGGTCCCAAACACTTAGAAACTCGCCTCACCCGTTCTCAGTTTGAAGAATTGTGCAGCGACTTAGTAAGTAGACTGCGCGCGCCCGTCAAGCGAGCCTTGATTGATGCTAATCTCAGACCTACAAACATTGATGAAGTCGTACTAGTGGGCGGCGGCAGTCGGATGCCAATGGTACAGCAAATCGTGCGCTCGACGATTGGTACAGAACCGAATCAAAATGTCAATCCCGATGAAGTCGTTGCAGTTGGTGCTGCCATTCAAGCAGGCATCCTTGGCGGAGAACTCAAGGATGTGCTGTTATTGGATGTCACACCTCTATCATTAGGACTGGAAAATATTAGTGGCGTAATGAAGAAACTCATTCCCAGGAACACAACTATTCCGGTGCGTCGCTCTGATATATTTTCTACGGCAGAAAATAACCAAACAATGGTGGAAATTCATGTCGTTCAGGGCGAACGCGAAATGGCAGCAGATAACAAGTCTTTAGGGCGGTTTAAGCTGAGTGGCATTCCGCCAGCACCTAGAGGCATTCCCCAAGTTCAAGTATCGCTTGACATCGATGCTAACGGTATCTTGCAAGTAACAGCTTTGGATCGGACTACTGGTAGAGAGCAGACGATTGTAGTTCAAGGAGCTTCTACTTTAAGTGAGGCGGAAATTAACCAAGCAATCCAAGATGCCGAGAAGTATGCGGACTTAGATCGTCAGCGCAAAGAACGGGTAGAAAAGCGGACTCGCGCCGAGTCTTTGACAGTTGAAGCGGAACGTCAACTCAAAGAAGTAGCCCTAGATTTTGGTTTGCAATTTGCCCGGAGTTACCGCCAGCGGATAGAAGGCTTGGTGCGGGAATTGCGCGATAGTCTAAAACAAAACGACGAACGAGGAATTGACCAAATTTACGTTGACCTGCAAGATGCATTGTATGAACTGAAACGAGAAGTGCGCGAGTACTATAGTGAAGATGAAGACGATGATTTGTTTGGCTCGATTCGTCGTATCTTCACTGGGGATGATGAAATCGATCTACCGCAAAGAGATCCCTATGGCGATCGCGATTACTATGGTGGCTATGGCAGGGAACCGCGATCACCATACTACGGCGGCGATCGCACAAGCCGCAAGCGTCCCACCTACCAAGATAACTGGGATGACGAGGATGATAACTGGCTTTGATGAAGGATGAAGGATGAAGGATAAATTAATGTAGACTTTAAACTTCAAACTTCACAGTTTTAGATAGCTTTAATATGCAGCAAAATTTGCAGAACTTCCGCGATTACTATGAAATTCTGGGAGTACCCAGAGAAGCTTCTATTGACGAAATTAAAAAGGTGTTCCGGCGTTTAGCCAGACTTTATCACCCGGATCTCAATCCAGGTGATAAAGAGGCAGAGGAGAAATTTAAGGCTATTGGTGAGGCTTACGAAGTCCTTTCTGATCCAACTCAGCGGGCGGAATACGACCAATATAGCCAATTTTGGAATCAGCGCGGTTTCAAAGGTAAGCAAACACCACGCACTAAAACTTGGGGTAATCGCCCTGATCGCAACAAAACTGAAGATGTCGATTATGGCGATTTTGCCGACTTCAATAATTTTGTCGATCAAGTACTGGGACGGCGCAAATACACTAGGAATGGTACGGCTGCTGATGTTACAGCTAGTAACCGTGACACATATCGTCCTGGGACGACGAAAACAGCGTATACTGTCAATTCCAGACCAAATAGAAAGGATATAGAAGCCAAATTAACTGTACCCCTACAGAAAGCTTATGAAGGTGGGTTAGAACGAATTCGCTTACCTGAAGATGGGCGATCGCTTGAAGTTAATATGCCACCAGGAATGTTTACGGGTCAAACTATTCGCCTGAGAGAACAAGGTATCGGTGGCGGCGATCTATATCTCAAAATTACTGTCTCACCTCATCCTTTCTTCAAGCTAGAAGAAAATGATATTGTCGTTCAGCTACCAATTACTCCCAGCGAAGCGATTTTAGGCAGCCCAGTAGCCGTGCCAACTTTAGATGGTTTAGTCCAAATGAATTTACCACCTGGAGTTAGGTCAGGTCAAAGATTGCGTTTGGCAAACAAAGGCTATCCAGATGCTGAAGATAGACGCGGCGATCAGATTGTAGAAATTCAAGTTGTAATGCCTAAAAATATCACTCCTCAAGAAAGAGAATTATATGAAAAAATAAGGCAAATTGAAACTTTTAATCCCCGTGCCGATTTACCTATATAGAAATGAGGCTGGGAATACTGAGTTAAAATCATGACAGATAAGAACTTAATCAAAGGAAATATATGTCATGTGTAGATATGCCCATCATATTTATAAAGCTCCTTATGCTTGCTTTAAATGTAGGAAAATGTTTAAGCAAACCTCAACTTCAGATATTCGAGTTAAACAGCGTGATACTAGAAGTGAAGTTAAGTGCCCTCAGTGCAAACAGTTAATGAAAGCTATGGGGCATGATTTTAAGACTCCTAAGCAAAATGATTTAAAACAGTGGAATAAGGTAGAAATATTGTTTGAGCATGGCTTTAAATTTGGTTCATGCGGCTGTGGCGTCCCTGGTTATCGTCCAGCAACACTGCAAGAAGTTGACTCATTTCTAGCCGAAAACTTACGAAAATCAGAGCGGCAGAAGTCGCTAGAAAAGATGTATCAAACTACAAAGTATCGACGAAAATACAAATAGCATAAAATTATTTTTTTCAGAAGTTACTAATATTTAGTTTTGCTAAAAACATTAAAATAAATGAACACATTTAAAGAACGATAAATAGTAGATGAAAAAGGCGATCGCATAGGCGTAATTTTGAATATAGCAGATTATCAACACCTACTCGAAGAATTGGAAGAATTAGAGTGTATTCGCGCTTATGATGCTGCCAAGGCTTCTGATGATGAAGCAATTCTATTCGAGCAAGCAATTGCTGAAATTGAGCATACTCGTGGATGAATTATACAATTTATATTCTCAGACGCTTAGAAAGAGTTAGGCGAATTACCTGCTGAAGCTTACGAACGAGTCCGGGATAGTATTCTTGCTCTTGCAGAAGATCCAAGACCATCTGGTTGTGTTAAGTTGACTAATCGTGAAGGGTGGCGTATTCGAGTAGGAGATTATCGAGTAATTTACGAGATTGAGGATAAGCAAAGAATTGTCACTATCCTTGCCAATGGTCATCGACGCGATGTTTACCGATAAATAGTTTTTGTATTTTAAAAGCAATCGATATGACATCTTGGCGAGAAGTTAGGCAAGAAGTATTACGAAGAGACGATTGCCAGTGCCAAGTTTATGGAAAAGAACATAGCGGACAAGTGCATCACGTTACCCCCAGAAGCAAGGAAGTAACGATCTATATCATTTAATTACTCTTTGCGGTAAGTGCCATATGTTAGTAAGCCCTGTGCCTGAATGGTTGATTACTAAATTATAAAACCCACTAGAAGAAATTAGTGCTGCAAGTGAAGTGGTGCAAAATCGGCTTGGTGAAGTTATGAGTGGTAGCGTGCATTAACAACCTATCCTACTTGCGTAGAGCGAAAGATTTCCCGGTAAGACTTGTGTTGCCCTGATAATATGAAGATAGGTAAATAAGTCTTAATCATTTTAATTATGACTTTGAGCAATGTCCGCGACCTGTATCAGCAGGTAATTTTAGAACACTATAAGAAACCACGACACAAGGGCAAAACCGATCCGGCGCATCGCTCGCAACGGGGACATAACCCATCTTGTGGTGACACGATTGAGTTAACGGTGCGGTTGAATCAAGCAGGTGACACGATTGAAGAAGTGAAATTTGAAGGCGAAGGCTGCGCTATAGCAATGGCTTCAGCTGACTTGATGGCTGATGCACTACGCGGGAAACCAGTTCTCGAAGCACTGGCTATGGTGCAACGCTTTCAAAACATGATGAAAGGTGAAGATGAGTTCCCTAAAGAACAGCGAAAACTCAATGTCATGGCTGGCGTAGCACAGTTTCCCGTGCGGATCAAATGTGCTAACCTCACCTGGCATACCCTCAAAGCAGCTTTAGAAACACCTAACGGTGCTAACTTGGATCGGGTTGTCAGTAACGAAAACGAGTAAGCAACCAAAAAATGTTAACTACTGCTTTTTTTCTCACCGTCGCCCAATGGGTAGGTATCGGTACACTGCTATTAGCTGCCTTAACGGTAGTAGCATTTATCTTCAAATGGGACAACGCCAAGTTTCGACTAGTCGGAGCTACTGGCTTTTCAATAGTTTTAACGGCGGGATTATTTACTCTCACCTTGGGACCGCTGACTCGGACTCAAATTTCAGGGGGAATACGCTACTCTCTGGTATACGACAATGGCGCGACGCAAGTAGTAATTGCTGTACCCCCAACAATTACAAATGACCAACTCGAAGCAACTATGCTTCAAGCAGCCAACGATCTATTTTCTTACGGTCGTTTCGGGAGTGAAACTCAATTGACGATCCGAGTGCGGGCAAATATTCACCCAGAAAAAGGAATAACAAAACCACTTTACTTGGGTCAGGTCAAGCGATCGCTCTCACAACGCAACGATGAGAAAATGGAAATCGAAATTTTCAGAGAAAATTTGGCTCAACTACCAAAATCTTCAGCTTGATGTGATATAAAGTTAGCTCTAATGAATCAAGTGTCTACACCAGCAACTGTTGCAATGCTCTGTCTCTCTGTTGCCCCAGCACAAGTAATTCGTGGCACTCAAGCTTTGAATCAGGCGGGATTCGCGATCGCACGTTTGGGTAATCGTCCTCTGGTTGTCGGAGGCGATCGCACTCTTGCTCTGACCCTACCACGTTTACAACCCGTACTCAAACAGCAAAAACTGCACTTCGCATCTGCATCTTATGGTAAAGATTGCAGTGAAACCGGATTAGCTGCTCTCAAAATCGCGGTAGCAGAGCATAAAGCTAATCTAATTATTGGTGTAGGCGGAGGTAAAGCCCTAGATGCTGCTAAGTTACTAGCACATCAGTGCCATTTACCAATAGTAACAATTCCCACTTCAGGGGCAACTTGTGCTGCTTGGACAGCCCTTTCTAATGTGTATTCCGAACAAGGGGCTTTCTTATATGATGTTGCTTTAGCTAAGTGTCCAGACTTATTGATACTGGATTACGAGTTAATTCAAACTGCCCCCCAACATACCTTAGTAGCTGGAATTGGGGATGCGATCGCCAAGTGGTATGAAGCCTCAGTCAGCAGTGGACACTCCGACCAAACTTTGATTATTGCCGCAGTCCAACAGGCAAGAGTCTTGAGAGATATTCTATTTCAAAAATCTGCCGCCGCCCTGAAAGAACCAGGTAGTGCAGTATGGACAGAAGTTGTTGATGCCACAGTTTTACTAGCTGGAGTAATTGGTGGACTAGGGGGCGCACAATGTCGCACAGTCGCAGCTCATGCCGTACACAATGGCTTAACTCACATTCCCATCCACAAAAGCATACACGGTGAAAAAGTAGCTTATGGTATCCTAGTCCAACTGCGCTTAGAAGAAATGGTGCAGGGAAACCAACTTGCAGCTACATCACGGCAGCAGTTGTTGAAATTCTATGCTGAAATAGGACTGCCACAAACACTGAACGATTTGGGATTAGGTGAGATTACATTGGCACAGTTGCAACAAGCGGCAGAAATTGCCTTGAAACCAAATTCAGACATTCATCGGCTACCATTTCCCGTAGCATCGGAACAGCTAATGGCAGCAATGGTTTCAACAACTGCTCCAACTCATGGTAATATTCTCAATTGCGTTGCTACCAGCACAATTGATGAAGAGGTAGCTCAATGAAATTAGATTGGATTAGTCCAGCACAGCGCCTACAACAGCTACCACAATATGTGTTTGCTCGGTTAGATGAGCTAAAAGCTAGGGCGCGGGAACAAGGACTGGATTTAATCGATTTAGGGATGGGAAATCCCGATGGGGCGACACCTCAACCAGTGGTAGAAGCTGCGATCGCGGCACTGCAAAACCCAGCCAATCACGGCTATCCACCTTTTGAAGGTACTGCTAGTTTCCGGCGGGCGATTACTAATTGGTATCACCGCCGCTACGGAGTTAATCTCGATCCAGATAACGAAGCTTTACCCCTACTCGGTTCTAAAGAAGGACTTGCACACCTGGCGATCGCTTACATCGATCCTGGCGATTTGGTTTTAGTGCCCTCTCCCGCTTATCCGGCGCATTTTCGCGGCCCCTTAATTGCTGGTGGTAAGGTTCATAGCTTGATTCTCAAACCCGAAAATGACTGGTTGATAGATTTAACTGCAATCCCCGATGCAGTAGCAGAACAAGCTAAAATCCTTTATTTCAACTACCCCAGCAATCCTACTGCGGCGACAGCACCCCGCGAGTTTTTTGAAGAAATTGTTGCTTTTGCCCGTAAATATGAAATTCTCTTAGTGCATGACTTGTGTTATGCCGAATTAGCTTTTGATGGCTATCAACCCACCAGCTTATTAGAAATTCCAGGTGCAAAAGATATTAGTGTCGAGTTTCACACCCTGTCTAAAACTTATAATATGGCTGGTTGGCGCGTAGGTTTTGTCGTAGGTAACAGCCAAATTATCCAAGGATTGCGGACGCTGAAAACGAATCTGGATTATGGCATTTTTGCCGCATTGCAGTCAGCAGCGGAAACTGCTTTGCAACTTCCAGATGAATACTTGCACCAGGTACAGGATCGCTACCGTCGCCGCCGAGATTTTCTGATTCAGGGATTAGCTGAATTAGGTTGGGATGTTCCTAAAACCAAGGCGACGATGTATGTTTGGGTTCCTTGCCCGCCAGGAATGGGTTCAACAGATTTTGCCCTTTCCGTGTTGCAACAAACAGGGGTGGTGGTAACGCCAGGAAATGCCTTTGGAGTTGGGGGTGAGGGATATGTGCGGATTAGTTTAATTGCCGAGTGCGATCGCCTGCAAGAAGCATTGCATCGAATTAAACAAGCTGGAATTAGATTTTAGTTCAGACTAATTCATCGGATTTAAACCAATAACAAATGACAAACAGGTATGCTTTAAAAGCTATAGGTTTGGTTTGTATTTAATCAGGAACTGATCGCGATCGCCACCCTCATCTCGACTATGCGTTTGAGACACCTCAACTTCTGTTTGAAACCGCGTACCCAAACCCTTGACCAGCCCCAGTACCATAGGAGAGAATCCTTTTCGGCTAGAGTGATAATTAAGATGTAGGGACTCTGTTTCCACATCGGTGCAGTCAAAGGAAGGAGGCTGTAACTGCGGGAAAATAACGCCGACACGAGCGTGTAAATTGTCGAGATTTTGCAAGAATTCGCATAGGTTATTGCCGCTCATTGCCATCATTTCGCCGTAACCCTCGTCAGCTGTATACTGAACCCAGTACTCTCCGAAGGCTTGCATAATCTCCCCTCCAGATAAACCTAACACCTCACTAGCTGCTTTCACAAGTCTATGGGTAACATCGTCAGGATATCCCTCCATACTGACGAAAGTATCTATCTCAATCTCAGCTTTTTGTCTAATCGCTTGCCAGGTATCTTCCCCAAAGCGACTGCACACCATATCGTGGATCGCTTTATTTACTAAGCCGTACATAAGTTGCTCCTAATTAATGCTTAAATTTAGTCAGTACTAATACTATTTCTAAGTTGCTAGGCTATATTTTTGCTTTCCCCCAGTTCTCCAATTACCTCGACAAATTCTGTGGCAATTAGATTTTGTGCAGTTGTGCTATTTAATGGTTTAGAGAAAAAATATCCTTGTCCGCTTTCGCACTTTAATATTTTCAGTTGAGCAAATTGTTCGGCAGTTTCTACTCCTTCTGCCACTACATCCATTCCCAAGTTCCAGGCCAGCATCACAACAGTACGGATAATTTCTAGTTTCTCAGCGTCAGTATCAACACTGCTGATGAAAGAGCGATCAATCTTCAATGTATTAATCGGAAAGCGATTCAAATAGCTCAAAGACGAGTAGCCCGTGCCAAAGTCATCCATTGATAATTGAATTCCCAAGGCTTGCAGTTCTAAAAGCATTGCCACCGTAGATTCTATATTTTCCATGAACCTACTTTCAGTAATTTCTAACTTCAAGCTATGGGGATCTAGTCCTGTTTGTTGTAGAGTATTTTGAATCTGCTCGACTAAATTTGGTTGGGAAAATTGTTTGCCAGATATATTTACACTGATGGTTAGGTCGGCAGCTGCGGGAAATTCCTCCTGCCAAATTCGCATTTGACAACAAGCTTCCCTTAGTACCCATTCCCCCAGTGGAATAATTAATCCTGTCTCTTCTGCAATGGGAATAAACTCGGTTGGCGAAATCACTCCCCGTTCCGGGTGATTCCAACGCAACAGTGCTTCAAAGCCACTAAGTTTTTGATTTTGTAGTGACACGATTGGCTGGTAGTATACCTGAAACTCATGCCGCTGTAGCGCTCGTCGCAGATCGGTTTCTAACTGTAGCAGCGCGACTGCTCGGATATGCATTCCTGGGTCAAATATCTGATAGCGGGATTTACCTAGTGCTTTGGCATGGTACATGGCAGTATCAGCATCGCGCAGCAGTTCTTGGGGAAGCTGATAACCATTTGTACTGAAAGCAATCCCAATGCTGGTAGCAGCGAAGATCTCGTGTCCATCAATATGGAACGGCTGCATCAGTTCCTTTTGCACTCGCTCTGCAACCTGAGTGGCGTAATCAGTGTCTTTTATTTCTTCAAGTAGGATGGCGAATTCGTCACCGCCGAGGCGGGCGATGAGATCGTCAGAACGCAGGCAAGTTTCCAAGCGTCGAGCAATAGCAATTAACAATTGGTCGCCAACTATGTGACCAAGACTATCGTTAATTACCTTAAAACGGTCAAGATCCAAAAACAGAACAGCAAATAAGTAATCCTCGTTTCGATTCGCCAGAGCAATTGCTCGTTCTAACCGACCTGTAAACAGCGCTCGGTTCGCTAAGCCAGTTAACCCATCGTGCAATGCGTCATGTAATAACTGCTGCTCAACTCTTTTGCGCTCAGTAATATTTCGACAAACAATTACCCCACCCTTAACCAGACCATTTTTATTTTTGAGCGGTCTTCCAGTCGCCATCACCCAGATCCCATTCGTTCCGGGAGTCTGACGTACAAACATTTCTACATCGTTAACTTCTTCACCTTGGATGGATCGCGCCAAAGGCAGCTGCTCTGGGTGAAAAGGAGTCACACCATCGCTTAGATATAGCTTCAATGGTGATAAATGGTAATGAGTAACTAGATTGACTGGCGCGGTGCCGAACATCCGTTCTGCCGCTGGATTAAAAACTAGGCAATTTTTGTCCTCATCAGCAACGATGACAGCATCTCCCACGCTGTCCAGAATCGAACTGAGACTTTCTGAAATCTCTGTTTGCTTCAGTAGTGCGGCTTCAGTGCTTTTACGTTGAGCGAACTGACCGATATCCAGACCAAGATCGGACATCATTTCCAGCAACCTGTCATCGGGTTGACAAGTTTTATCGCTGAAAAACTCCAGCACGCCAAGTAATTCGCTTCCACTTTCGATTGGCAAACTAAAACTACCGCGCAACCCCGCAGCGATCGCATGAGTAAAGTAAGGTGAATTTTGATCGCTGCTGATATCTTCAACCCAAACAGATTTGCTGGTTTGCCATACAATACCCGGCAATCCCACACCAGACATCCAAGTTAACTTTTGGGTGATCGACTCGAATTGTGTGAAGCGATCGCTTCGATCTGTCCATATTTGTTGGCATTTCAACACATTGGTCTGTTTGTCCACAATCCATAACACACCTACCTGCCAGTCCAGCGCCGTGCAGATTGATGCTAAAACCTTGACAATTGCTTCATTGAACGTAGCAGCTTCTGCCAGAATCTGAGTTACTGCATATAGCGCTGCCAGTTTTCGATTCGTTTTACGCAGTTGAGTTTGCTGTTGAGTTAATTGATCTGTCAGCTTCTTAGCATCAGCCAAAGCAGTGTTTTGGGCTTGGAGTAAGAACAGAAAGTCAACTACAGGGTCGTGAATTGCAAACTGATTGAGTGTGAGTCCGAAAGATTTTAAAGATGCTATGTCAGTTACCCAAGGAGAACACAGAAAAAACATCGCTTCGAGATGTTCGACATAAACCATCTGTCCCTTAAGCTTCATACCATTGCTCAGCGACTCCAGCATGAACAAGGAGCGCGATCGCTGCCGGATCAGATCAAAGTCGAACTGGATGCTCGGACGAACAATCCGAAAATGCTGCTCCAACTGCTTGCCAGGTGATAGTTCTGGATATATTTCTTGTAATACTTCTCCCACCTGGAGAATCTCTTGATTTCGGCTGAAGACTAAATGAAATGGGAATATTTCAGCAAACAGTTCTGGTGGCAAGCTGAGATTTTGGTTGGAGTGAGCAGTTGTGGTAGTTTGCATCCCTGAACTAACTTTCCATCAGCAATAAATATAATTTTTTCTTAATAAAATGAATAAACTTTTAACTCTATTTTACTATAAAGAGTTATGTTATTTATTTCCAATTATTTTTGTTATAGCAGCGATTTATTAATTGCACAACCGTATTTGCATCATGGTAAAAACACAGAGATTGAGGGATTTGCTCGTATTAACTTAAATATTTTTCTCTGCCCAAAACTTAGTTAGATTTAAAGTTTTCATTTTTGAATTCAAAGATATGAATAGTTGATTCGCACAGTTTAGTAAATGATTTTTTTTGAATACAGTATACTTTGGCTCAAAAAACATCTTGACTTTAAAAGTTCAAAAGGAAAACCGTAATTACTCTGAAGATTTGCCTTGCTCATAATCTCAATTTAATTTATGCCTAATAAATTCCCATCCTTCATTAGGATTTCACAAAGTTATTTAAGAATTGCGTAATTGTTGGCAAGCTTGAAAAATGCTCAAACTTGCTGAGTGTTGAACGTTAACCTTTAACCTACGCCCGTACAGGCGGGCTTAGCAAACATCTTTAGATACCAACAAGCAATGCAGTTAAACCCGCCCCCTGCTATTTGCTACTCACTTCCGCTTGCAAAAAGTCAATAAACTGTCTTGCTGTCCGCCCAGAACGACCGTTATGACGGGTTGCCCACTGCAAGGCACGAAATTGTAAATCTTCCTGGGAAAGGGTAATTCCAGCCCCGGCTGCTAGATGGTGGACAATGTTGAGATAGGTGTTTTGATTGGCTGGTTCAAACGTCAAAGTCAAACCAAAGCGATCGCTAAATGAGAGTTTCTCTTGCACTGTATCCCAGGCGTTGACTTCTTCATTGTCACTCGGACGAGGGCGATCGCCAAAAAATTCTCGAATCAAGTGGCGGCGATTAGAAGTAGCATAAACAACCACATTTGGGGGACGTGCAGTTAAATTACCTTCCAACACTACTTTCAAGGCTTTAAAGGCATCATCATCTTCCTCAAAAGAAAGGTCATCCACAAAAATAATAAATTTCTGCGGCACACCTCGCAGTTGTTCCACAATAGTTGGTAAGTCTCTTAAATCAGATTTAGCAACTTCAACTAGCCGGAGATTGCTGTCGCCATACTGATTCAACAACCCTTTAACTAAAGAAGATTTACCAGAACCGCGACTACCATAGAGTAATACGTGCAGCGCCCGGTAGCCTGCAAGTAAAAACTCTGTATTCTTCAGCAAAGTGTCGCGCTGGTATTCATAGCCCACCAACTGATTCAACTGCACTGGATCGGGGTGCGCAATACCGACTAATTGCCCGTCTTGCCAGCGTAGAGCTTTATACTTAGCAAATATACCCGTGCCAAATTTGTGGTAATAAGCTGCTAGTTCCTCCACAGAGTTAGCCCAATTTTCGGATGGTAGAGGTAATTCGCGATCGACTTCTACCAATTGATTCCAAGCGACGGGTGCAACATTCAGTTGGACTGCTGATTGTACCCACTGACTCAACTGTTCGCTACTGCATTGATAGAGGATCTGCAAAGCCTGTAAATCTTGCTTTGCAGCTGCTACCAAGGCTGGCGGCAAGTTTGCCCAATCAGTCTGCTGAACTTGACGAGTAAATGGGTTATCGTCGGTGAGAATTTGAGTAATGAGATAGTCTTGCCAGCTTTGATTCCTGGCAGCTAAGGCTTTAAAGTAGTTACAGTAGGCACGCAGGCAACCCAAGTCATCAATATCGCTGTGACGCATAGACTGCATTAGCTCTAGTTGACGTAAAGCCTGCAACAAGTTGAGGAAGGCTTGCCCAACTTCGTCAGTTAGTACAGCTTGATAGAGTAACAGAGAAGCTGTTTGAGTTTGGAGCAGTTGAATTGAGGCGTTAGCTTGACTATCCATCAATATAATTGGGAATTGATTCTCACCACCTAATACTAGCGACCAACGACAATCATCCAAATACTAATTGCTAACACTAAAGAACCCAGATGTTGTAGTAATAGCGATCGCATTGGTTGACGGGCGATTTTTTGAGTTAATATCACCGTCAACAGAACTGATAAAATTAGTGTTGTTCCTTGTAAAAAAGCCGTTACAGCCGGATGAGCCACCAAAATAGGCATTTGCTCACCACTAAAGCCGAATGTCGCTAAAGTCACAGGTATAATACGTCCTGCTTCTCCCAAACCGAGAAATAGATAATGAGCCAAATTTCCACCCAATACCAATGGTAAGTAACCATAAGCAAGTTCTACAAATGGTTTAGGCTTTGGTCGATTTTGTCTCGTTTCCAGGCTCCAGCTTGGAAATGCAGATTTTGGTTCGTTCCCAGGCTCCAGCCTGAGTCTGTAATTACCCAATTTGTGCCACAGTTGCATCAAACCATAGACTAGCAGGGCAACACTAGCTGGAATAATCAATGCGATCGCTGATAATCCCAGATGCGGCAAAAACTGCGTCAAATCCAAATTCCAACCCAGCAGAGCGTTTATTTCTGGTAAGCGATGCAGAAACACTCCTCCAAACAGCAAAAACAACAAAGCCACTTCATCAGCACGGGGTACATGAGTAGTCCACAACTCAATACCTGGAGGACGCAAATTCAATTCAACTGAACGATGCGGACAAGCCTTAAGACAAGTCATGCACAATACACAATCCCGGTTGTCTTCGAGTTGTGCTGGGTGAGAATATACCGGACAGCCTCCAGTCTCCATTCCTTCACCCTTTTGCGGCCCGCCTTTGTAGCACTGATAAGTAGTGCATTCTGCCGAACAAGTACCCTGCTGCGCCCGTAATTCAATCATCGATAATTTGGCAAACAGACCATTCATCCCGCCAATCGGACACAAATAGCGACACCAAAACCGCCGCTCAAAAATGGCAGAAAAAATCATTGCTCCAGCAGTAATCAGTAGCAGCAAGCAGCTAGAGAGATAAGCAGTGTCTTCCAAATGCCAAAGTTCTTCCCACAAGAAAATTAGGGTAAATAACCCAAACAAAAACCATCCTCCCCACTTTTCCGCCGACTCTCTCGGCCAGTGCTTCAACTGTCGGGGAAAAAGCCACAAAGATAGCTTCTGCGTCACTTCCCCATAAATCATGAACGGACACACCGCGCACCAAACGCGACCGAAAAAGGGAAAGCCGAAAAGGAAGAAAGGCCACCACCATGCCCAAAATAAATTTAAGCCGAAATTCTCTGATCGATGCTGGGGAGCGACAAATAATAGAATTACCAGGATAGGAAAAAACCACAAGGTGAAGCCATAGTTAATTCGATCCGGCCACCAAGAACTACGTAGAAACCGTCGTAAACCAGGATAAAGATTTAATAAATTGACCCGAAATTGTTTTTTCTTCGTTTGGGCTGACCAGAAAATTTCTTCGGTTAACTCGGTTGCGTCTCCAGATTGGACAATTGCCCGCTCTACTAAACTTTGTAGTTCTTTAAAGTTACCAGGGAAATCGTAGGACTGTAAGCGACGTAGGGCTTCTGGCGCGATATCTGGTTTAGAAATACCTTTACTTTGCGTGTAAAGACTGATATAGTATTCTACTACTGCTTTAATGTCAGCTTTACGCACCCGTAGCGGTGGAACTTTGATTTTATGGCTGACACAACGAGCGATCGCAGGCTGGGTTTTCTCCGCAATCATCAAAATACGCGCCCTACTAGTACGGGGTTGTGCCGACATATCTCCCGCCCGACTGACTGGGGTGTAAGTACTCGTTTCTAGCAACTGAGCTATTTTAGGGACTAATTCTGAAGGTAACTCTTGGATATTGTTAAGCAGCAGCGTCCCTTCACCCAGCCATTCGATTAACCCTGGTTTACCATTAGCACGACCGAATAAATCTGCGCCGCTAGTTTGCAAAATACCACAGTTCACTTTAATTATCGGTTCTCGCCGCTGGGGGGAACCAAAGTGAATCAAAGTGGCTATATTATCTTTCTCCAAACCTGGTTCGCCAAAAATTAGCACCGACTTTTTGCTATTAGCTGCTGCTCGAATTTCCTGACGCAAACGCACAGCATAGCGGCTCGTTCCAACAATACCTCGTCTTACCTTGGTGACTAAATAGGGACGCAAGGCGACGGAGCGTTCCTGTTCGTAAGTAAGTGCAGATGTTAGCTGAGTCAACTCTTGAGCCAACTGGCGCGAGACAGCCTGAGAAATTTCAGGATATTGTGCCACTATCTGCCGAAATTCAGCAGCAGGAACAACCCACAAATGGCACTCTGTTAGAGTAGTAATTGTTCTTTGGGAGAGTTGCCCTAACAGCAACTCCTGTAAGTTAATCGCGGCTCCGGGGAGTAGACTAGTAGCCGAAATTGAGTTGGTTTGGCTAGTGCGATCGCTTTCCAAGTGACCTTGTTTGAGTATATAAAGTGCCTCTGGGAGAGTGTCTTCTTCAACCAAGTGTTGGTTCGCTGGTACAATCTTTTCTGTCGTTACCCTTGCGATCGCGTTTAATACCTCTGGGGAAAGCACTGCTAGAGCCGTTCGCTCTTGTAGAGCGATCGCTAAGTCTGTAGATGTCATAGTTACTTTGCCGCTGGCGATACTTCTAATTTTCGGTTCGTCGCTAAGAGCCTGCTATGCAGCCCAACACCCTGAGAATAAAATTTATTGCGGGCAGCACTTAGAATCTATCCTTTTAATCGGAGCGTGACAAACTGTTAGCTGCAAGTTCTAAACTTACTGCTATGAGTATGGCGGATCTTCCCAATCTCTGGGTGCCTTTGACACTTCTTGCTACAATTGCGATCGCTGCTATTTTTTTCAGCCGTAGCAGCCGCTAGGGTTAAGTCGTAAGTCGTAAGTCGTAAGTTGGAATTATTTCAACTGGTCGCTCACTCTTCACTCCTCGCTCTTTGCCGGGTTCCTCTAGCCTCTAACCTCTAGCTTCTAATACAGCCGATTTAGGACGTAATCAGTCATATTAATTAGGGCTTGTTGGGATTCGGAAGCTGGTAGTTCGCTGATATGTTCGACTGCTTTATTAGCATGATATGCCGCTAGTTCCCGCGATCGCTTGATGCCTTGGCTATCTTGAATTAAAGCTATCGCCTTATCTAAATCCCCATCCGATTCAAACTTACGTTTAATCAACTCTTCTAAAAATGGGTTTTCTTCCATTGCAAATAAAACCGGAGCAGTCAGATTCCCGCTCTTTAAATCCGATCCTGCTGGCTTACCTAAAGTTTCTGCCGAGCCTGTAAAGTCCAGAATATCATCTACAATTTGAAATGCTAAACCCCAATGACGACCATAGCTATACATATGATCCACTGTTTCCTGAGAAACACCGCTAAGTAAACCAGCAGCCTTAGAACTGTTAGCGAGCAAAGAAGCAGTTTTGTAATAGCTCTTGTCTAAGTAAGTTTCAAATGTAATCGAGGTATCGAAGCGAGTCACTCCCTGCTGAATTTCGCCAGCAGCGAAATTCATAATCACTTCTGAGAGTAGTTTCACTACCTCTAGGTGATCCAAATTAGCTAAATGCCAGGAAGCTTGGGCAAACAGGAAATCTCCTGCCAATATCGCTACGCGATTATCAAACAAGCTATGAACGGTAGGAACGCCGCGCCGCATCTGAGCTTCATCTACCACATCGTCATGCACCAAACTAGCCGTGTGAATCATTTCGGTAATTTCGGCTAGTCTTCGATGACGGGGGGTAATATCTTCATCTAGCATTGTTGCCCGCGACATCAGCAAGACAATTGCTGGTCGCACCCGCTTTCCCCCAGCTCCAAACAGATATTCTGCCGCTGCAGAGAGGATTGGGTGTCGCGTACCTACTAATTCTATTAAATTCTCTGACAGCAAACGCAGGTCTGCTTCAACTGGAGAAAAGAGGGAAGTCGCTGATGTCATGAATAAGTTAGATTCTATGTTTGTTTACGAAATTTTACATATTCTGTACTCATTTTAAGCATGATCGAGGCAAGCTGGAAGTCTCATTTTTTGCTATTGCTTGATTTTAGGCATCTGGGTAAAGGATGAAGACTGAAAGATTAAGGCACAAGACACGAAGCACTGAGGCAGCGTGGAGGGAGGCTTTCCCACAGTTACGGCAACTGCTTTCCCTTTGGGCTTGCCCCCGCGCTTGCTGAAATTTAAATCTTCATACTTCACACTTGTAAATTCATATTTGTCTAGGGAAAATACTGAGGCGAGCGCGTCACTAGGGCAGCAACTTATTCCCGATTTAAGCAATTCTACTCATACTTTCTCTATGTTATGAAAAGATTTTAAATTTAGTTAAAACAATAGTCACTAAAAGTCTAGAATCTTGTGTTAGCCTAGATGTTGAGGATTTTAAACAAGTTCATACATTCAACACAGCTATAAAAGGTGACAGTGTTACTGAGTAAGCTGATTTGAATGCGTGTATATAGTTGAACGCAGTCCGGATACTCGGCATCATTCCAGAATTACTTGATGCTGGTCGGTTAATTGTCTGGGTAGACTAGTTAACTGCCAGCATCATGTTGCTGTCGAACATTCAAGAGTACCGGATAAGTGGTGTGCTGGAAAAAATTCGTTTGCAAAATTGTCAGAGAACAATCTAGTTTTACTGGCAAATTTAACTTGCCAAAAAAACCGCCAAAAATTTTTGCTGGGGGTTGATTTGGGCTGCGTGTATTCAAAATATTATCTTCCTCTCTCTTTGTTGGCGGCAAAATGACTTACGGTAATATTCCTGTGATTATTCCTATTCTGGCAACTGGTTATTTGTTCACTGTTTATCTATTGTTGGTACTAGCACAGCGACACACTAAGAATTCTGGGGCAGGGGAAAATTGAGCTGGAGGGGGGGGTGAATAGTTTCTCGTAATAAGTTTTAAGTTTTAAGTTAAATGAGCGTTTTTTAACTTAAAACTTAGAACTTAAAATTGAAAACTGGAGCGAAGCGACTTACCTATCATCCTTTTTCTTAGACCGTAGTTCCTAATCAAGAAATTCCAGTGGTAGACTGGGACTGAGCATATTTTCTAAGTAAACCTGTTCTACTAGTGGGGTGCAGCCAAGCCACCTGACAGAGGAGTGGGCGAACTGTTGTGGACAACCACTGACGTAAAAGCGGGTGGGAAGAGGAGAAAAATTGTTTCTCAATCCCAGCAAGTCGAGTTCTTGAGCGATGGCTTTAACCAGATAAATAGCTGGATCGACTAGCTTAACTGATGGAGGTAGCAGAGATCGCACGACGGGTGATAAGTGGGGGTAATGGGTACAGCCATAGACTAACGTATCAATTTGCTGCTGGATTAAAGGAGCCAAATATTGCCGCGCCACTTCTTTGGTATAAGGTTCGCTGATGCGGTTTTGCTCGATTAATGGTACGAACTCCGGACACCCAACCTGCCAAACCTGCGCAGTACCATCAATTTCAAGAATTGCTTGTTGATAAGCATTGCTAGCGGCGGTTGCTGGGGTAGAAATTACACCAATGCGTTTACCCTGCTGCACTGCTGCCTTTGCCCCTGGTAGGATTACTCCCAAAATTGGAAAAGGAAATTCAGAGCGCACTGTTTCCAGAGCTAAAGCCGAGCTGGTGTTGCAAGCCATAATTGCCATTTTCACCTGCTGCTCGTGCATCCAACTGAGAATTTCCCGCGTAAATTTTATAATCTCTGTTTGAGAGCGGGTGCCATAGGGCAGTCGGGCTGTATCTCCAAAATAAAGAATTGATTCTTGCGGCAGTTGCCGATAAAGCTGAGTTAAGACAGTCAATCCACCCACACCACTATCGAAAACACCAATTGGAGATTGCTGCGGTTCTCGACTGGGAAGATAAGAAAAAGAACCGTTGCAGGTGGAATGAAAAGAGATGAGATTGTTTCCAGCGATCATGCTTGTCACAGGATTAGGGGCGAGTTTGATGGATGTGGGTGTGAGGATGCGGACTTAACTTTCAAACCCGCCTGTCAACTTGTCAGTTACCAGGCACATATTTCTTAATATTAATTAATTTTGCCTAACATACTGCAAGATACCGCGAACGATCGCCTCAGCCAGTTGATTTTGATAAGCTGAGGTTGACAGTTTGGGTGCGTCTTCACGACCCGTCACAAATCCAACTTCCACCAAAACCGATGGCATTGAACTCTTTCTGAGTACATAAAATCTAGCTTTACGCACTCTGCGATCGCGAATATTTACATTTTGTAACAGGCTATTGTGAATTACCTGAGCTAAACGTTGACCGCTGTCGAAATAATACGTCTCCAAACCACTAATATCTGGACGGGTAGGCAGAGAGTTAGCGTGAATGCTAACAAACAAGTCGGCATTCGCTCGCTCTGCTAAATCCACTCGTGGTTGTAGGTCAACGAAATAGTCAGAATCCCGCGTCATCACTGCTTGTATGCCCTTTTCCTCCAGAAGTTGGGCTATGCGTTTGGAGATTGGCAAGATGATGTCCTTTTCTTGAACTCCTTTGATTCCAATCGCACCAGGATCTTTGCCTCCATGTCCCGGATCGACCATCACGACGATCCGCCCTTTGCGATTCAGTGGTTTTTCTGGTGGTGATTGAATTTCTGGAGCTGGCGATGGCACGGGAATAGAAGGAGCCGGATCTGGGTTGGTAGACGGCGGTGGGGTCAATACTAGAGAAGAGCGTTGTAACTCAAGAGATAGTAACTCTGGTCTAGGCTGACCAATATTCCCAACTCGTACCCCAGCTGCTGGCTGTACTAAAATAGTCACCGTGCGGGGGTCAGTTTGGCGCAACCGCACCCGCAGAACAGGACTGCTAGCATCTAGCGATGGGCCTTTGACTGAGTTAGCTAACTGAGCATTAGTAACTGTTATACTGTAGGAAGCAGAGGCTCGATCCCAGCCACTAGCATAAGTAATGATTTGGTCGGCTCTGATTTGGAGTTGCGTTCCATCCCCACCTAGTTCTACAGATTGAATAGTTGCCAAGTCTGGCGCAGAATTTTGCTCTCTAGGCGATTCTCTTCGATCTGCTGTTACTGAAGGCTGAAGATTACTTGGGAGCAAGACTACACCACCAAAGCGATCGCCAAACTGGCTCAACGTTGCTTGCCAGTTGGGGCTATTTGGATCTACCTGCATTCTCATGCGGACAGTTGGCGGCGAAGTTTGTGCTTGGGTAAGCTGAATGCTATTAATGCCGTAACGATCTCGCAACAATCTTGGTTGAGCAAAGCGCTGTGATAAAGTTGCGCCTTTGAGATCTATGTAAATGTTAGTTCTATCCTCAGAGCGATTTACTTGAACGTCAAGCTTGGCATTGCCACGAGTACGGATAAAAAATCCATCCCCCGTAGGTAACACTCGCTCCACTTGCACAGTGTCTGATGCTGGGACTTGGTTTTCTCCCCTGTTGTTCAGGGCAGTTTTAGGTGATAACGAGGGATTTGGTCTGAGAGTGCGACTATTATTAGGTACAACTACTGGAAACAACACCCTTGGAGATGTTGTAGCTGCTGACTTTTCTGGTGGTTGCGGCTGTGGGGTGCGATCGGCAGAAGCTGTAGTAGTTGGAGCCACTGGCGGTTGCACCGGGGCGGTACTGGGCGTAATAGCTACGTCTACTGGCGGTTGCACCGGGGTGGTACTGGGTGCAACGGATGCTGGCGCTGCTGGTGGTTGCGGCGCTGGGGCGGTACTTGGCAAGTTCGCTGTTACTTTTTCCGGCTTTGGTAACTGTACCGTCCAATAGCTGGGGGAAGCACCGCGAAATTTCACCTGCTTGGGGTCTAGCTGATAACCAGGGCTGAGTTCAATCACTAGGCGGGTTGTTTTGTCATCAACCTGCCCGACACGAATAGAGCGATATACACCCCCGATTTGCCGCCTGACTGTCGTCCGCTTCAAATCGGTTCCTGGTAAATCGATTACCAGACGAGTCGGGTTGAAAACCAGTTTTGCTTTCGGTTGAACCTTGCCTTGAGTTTTAATTTCCAGGCGGTGGTGCTTGACATTGAAATGCCAAGCATTCAGTCTCGCTGCCTCAGCAGGAGACGATAGTAGAAAAATGCTCAAAGTACTGGGTAATAGCCAGTAAAATTTCACGGTGCTTTCTCCTTGTTCGCATTCATCCCAGCAGTCAACGTCTCCTCTGTTGGCGCTGTTTTACTCCATCAAGTTTTGAATTTGCTTGATGTCGACCATGAGTATACCTGAGTAATCAGTGGATGGTTGAAATTGGATTTAAACATACTACGAAATGCTCTCATCCGATAGCCACGCATAACCCTGATTTTCGTTTTCCAAACGGTCGACTCACACCAAAGGGCGAACCATAATCAACTGAGCTATCAATTTACACAAACTTTAATAGCATAGGATTTTGTACTATAATTTAATCCTTTTTAAACGATAGTGAACACAATTCCTCCATAGTTGAATAAAAAATTTGTCAATATACTGCAGCATTATTTTGGCTGGAGTTGAATTTTGCCGTTTGCTGCTGGGCGAAAGTACATCAAAATTTACAAAGGATGAAGGGTGAGAGGTGAGAGGTAAGGGGTAAGAGATTTTGAATGCTTAAATGCTTGACTTCATACTTTACACTTCACAGTACAGACGTAGCACTGCTACGTCTGTACTCATCCTTCAGACTTTATTTGTGTGAAACCTGAGTAGAGGTTAAAACGGCAGTTTCTGACTCATCCGCCGTTGTTGCTTGGGGAAATACGAATCGCAACAAGGGAGGAGCTAAAAATGTCGTCAGAATCACCATCATGATAATTGCTGCTTCTAGTGGTTTTGATAGCGCACCACTAGCAGAGCCAACCCCAGCAAATACTAGTCCTACCTCGCCACGAGGAATCATTCCAACACCGATCGCTAAGCGGTTAATTCCAGGTTGTCCAAAGACTGCCAAGCCTGTCACCACCTTACCGATGATGGCGATCGCAATCAAGAACGAAGCGATCGCAAGTCCCTCACGATTACTAGGAATTGCTGGGTTCAGCACCCCCAAGTCGGTTTTAGCACCAACAGTCACAAAGAAAATTGGTACTAGCATATCAGCGATCGGCACTACCTGCTTTTCCAGTTCTCTGCGCTTATCCGTTTCATCTAAAACCAAACCAGCTGCAAACGCGCCCAAGATCGCTTCTAAATGAATAGCAGCAGCTAGGTATGCCATAACAAAGGCGAAAATCAAAGCTGGAATGACCAATTCACCACGAGTCTTGAGACGCTCGACAACCGCCACAAAAGATTTATTGAACACATTGCCCAGCAGAATCGCACCGAGCAAGAAACCAGTGGCACTAATAATAAGATAGATAACGTTAGTAACGTCTATCTCGCCAGTTTTAGCCAGACTTGCCACCACTGCCAACACGATGATACCCAGCACGTCATCGATCACAGCAGCCCCAAGAATAATCTGTCCTTCCTTGGAACTGAGACTGCCCAGTTCTGATAAAACTTTAGAAGTAATACCAATACTCGTTGCTGTTAAAGCGGCTCCGGCAAAAATCGCTGGCACAGCTGATATGCCAAAAAAGGTCATTAACCCCACCGTACCAGCTGCAAAGGGTACTGCTACTCCTACCACTGCTACAACAGTTGCCTGGATACCAACAGCCATCAATTCTTTTAAGTTCGATTCCAGCCCGATCTCAAATAGCAAGATGACGACACCCAGTTCAGCCAAAACAGAAATTACCTCGCTTTGCGCCGCAAAGGTGGCAACTGCCTCTTGTTGGTTCAAACCCGCAGTGGCTTGGATGAAATTCATAATCACAGAATTAGAGGCGTTTCCGCCACCTTCTGGGAATACCAACAAATCCAGGGCAGAAACACCGACAATCACACCGCCAACTAGTTCTCCTAAGACTGGTGGCAAGCCTACGCGGTTGGATAATTCCCCACCGATTTTGCTAGCTAGGTAAATTACAACTAAACTCAACAGCACAGAGGCTAGCACCAGCGCACTGTTCTCTGCTGGTGGAGTTGCACTCAGCAGTAGAAATGTAGATTTTCCCCAAATTGTCACTGAATTTATCCAGTTGAGTGTATCTAACTCCATTAGCTATCCAAAAATCACCTTTTTAAATGTACAAGTTTGTTGATAAGGTGCGCTTTGAAGAAATCAGTCTGCTGACGCAAAAATATACTTGGTTGCGATCGCGCTCCAGGTGCATTGCTCAAACAGGAGAGACAAACTCTAATACAAATAATCATTTAACTTACGAAACACTCGTTTTGGTCATCATTTGTGATTAATGTTGAACAAATGACCAATGACAGTCAACAACGTTGGTTTAGTTCCTTCTTTGCTGTAGAAAATTCATCACTTGCGCCATCTGTTGCTTTAGGCGATCAATTTCTGCCTGCATACTGGTAACTTTGTCACTCAAAACTTGAATTTCAGATCCTCCGGCTGCAACTGTAGATGCTGTTACAGTATTCTGCGTTGCTACTGCTACTGCCCCGCGAGGCAACCTCGCCTTTGTCATGGCTGATTTAATTGCGCCAAGCAGATCTTTCTGCTCAAACGGCTTTGGGATAAATTCAAAATACTCAAATGGTTCTGGGAGCTTCTCCAGCACTTCTTCCTTACGGCCTGACATCAACACTAAGGGAATTTTCTGCAAATCTGCATTTTGTTGAATCTGCTGATATACTTCCCATCCACTGAGTTTAGGTAACAAGAAGTCGAGCATAATCAGGTTTGGTTTTTCCTGAAGGATTAAGTTAATTCCTTCCAAACCGTCTTTGGCTTCCAAAACTTCAAAGTTGCCAGGGGGCAACATTTCCTTAACTCTTACCCGAATGACACGGCTGTCATCGATAACTAGGATTTTGTTACTTGCCACAACTGACTCCTCTGAAATGAAATATAAAGTGGTGAAATGGTATTGCTAATTAAAAATGAGAATGTCCGGTTGTGCAGTATCGAAGCCCCGCAAATTGGCATCTATTAAGTTGACAACTTTTGAAAGCAACAATTACCTGAACGATCTACGTAAGTAAGTAGGGGTCTTGGCTGTTCGCCCGTACAGTAGTAAGTATTCATATACCTTCTACTTACTTTTCCAGGTAGTCTTGCACAACAAAACTACAAGTTCAACCTAACGCTGCCTTTGTTTTGTATCCAAGGGAAATTTCACTGATTACTTGATGATGTTTTTTTGGTTAAATTGCTTGAAGTCCGTTATTATACGGATGTTAAATTTATCGGCTTGTGCGTATACAGATATAATTTTGGCAAAAATAGTTTCTATATAAAGCTTTTATCTCTTAACCAACTTCTGACTGCTTTAAAATCTAAAATCCGGGCAGACAAAATCTAAAATTTAAATATGACTCAATCATCTACTTCTCAGTTGAAGTCTGAAATTGAAGCACTACCAACGTGGTTACGCCGCCCAATTGGTAAAGCTAGTGAACTTTCCACAGTACAAAAAATTATTAAGCAACGGCAAATTCACACAATTTGCGAAGAAGGACGTTGCCCAAATCGGGGCGAGTGCTATGCCCAGAAAACAGCAACTTTCTTGCTGATGGGTCCAACTTGTACTAGATCTTGTGCTTTTTGTCAAGTAGATAAGGGTCATGCCCCCATGCCTTTAGATCCACAAGAACCACAAAAAATAGCTGAGTCAGTGCGATTACTGGGGTTAAGCTACGTAGTTTTGACTTCAGTAGCGCGGGATGACTTACCCGATCAGGGCGCTGGTTGGTTTGTTGCTACGATGAAAGAAATTCGTGCTTCTAACCCGGAAACTCAAATTGAGGTGCTGACTGCTGATTTTTGGGGTGGTGCGGGGGCTGGAGTAGAGGGGCAAAAAGAACGAATTAACTCGGTTGTGAGGGCAAAGCCAGCTTGCTATAACCACAATATTGAAACAGTACAAAGGTTGCAAGGACGAGTGCGCCGGGGAGCCAAGTACGAGCGATCGCTTGCGGTGTTGCAATTTGTCAAAGATATCGATCCGAGTATTCCTACTAAGTCCGGATTAATGTTGGGACATGGAGAGACTTCTGAGGAAGTAATTGAGACAATGGCAGATTTACGTCAGGTGGGATGCGATCGCCTCACCATCGGTCAGTATATGCGCCCCTCCCTTGAACATCTACCAGTACAAAAATACTGGACTCCAGCAGAATTCGAGCAATTGGGAGCGATCGCACGGGAAATGGGATTTACTCATGTCCGTTCAGGCCCCCTCGTGCGCAGTTCCTATCATGCAGGACAAGACTAAGCATACGGATTAGAGGCGCTTGGGTGCTGAGGAAGGATGTACGCGAAGCGTTCCCGTTCCCCGTAGGGGTTGCCGAAGGCTAGGGTAGGTTGAAGTGTGAAGTATGAAGTGTGAGTAGAGACGTAGCACTGCTACGTCTTTAGTGAAGTATGTAAGCGTAGCGACGCAAAGACCGCAGTATCAAGTATGATATTTACCCTTCAGCCTTCAGCTTTCAGCCTTCTTCCTTCTTCTGCCTCCTGTCTGCTCACACAAATATTTCTAAAGGATTTAGATAATTGTGACACCTGTTTGGTATTTCTGTAGAAGACCTACATAATGAGGAGAGAAGCCTATGAGTACTCAAGCTAACCAAGCAGCCAACAGAGCAGCTGGAGCAGTAGCTGGGACAGAGGTTGCCAAAACTAATGCTAAACCGCCCTATCCATTTCGCACTGCAATTAGCCTGGTTCTGCTGGCTGGTAACATCTTAGTTGCAGCTATTTACTTCCATGTAGTAAATCCTTAATTACTATTTAGTTGGCTTTAGCCGCAGATTAAGCTCTAGTGCTGCTGATTCTTCCTGCATCGACTTGAAGGAAGAATTAGCAGCACTTTTTGATCATATTTTGTTAGTAATAGCAGTTTTGAAAGCGTGAAATTCATCATTCATAATTCGTTCATCCTGCCTCAAATTGTGCTTTTAAATAAACCTTTAGGGCGGATGAGCAGTACCAAAATCATGATCGATAAACCTACACCTTGTTTGTATTGAGAACCAAGCAAAGGAGTGCTGATTTCTTGGGTAATGCCAATGACTAAAGCGGCAGCGATCGCACCGTAGGGGTTGCCAATTCCTCCCAAAATGACCGATGCGAACATGGGCAAAATTAAAAACCAACCCATGTTTGGACGCACTGCTGTAATTAGTCCGTACATACTGCCTCCGAGTGCTGTTAAAGTCCCAGCAATTACCCAAGTCCAAATCACAACTGAGTCAACATTGATGCCGGAAACACGAGCGAGGTCAATATTATCAGCAACGGCTCGCATTGCTTTACCAATTTTTGTGTTCTGCAACAAGTAGTGCAAAACTAAAATTGCTAGCACCGCCATAAACATAACTAATAGTTGATTTTGAGGTATTTTTAAACCCAAAATTTCTCTAGCAGGATCGATTGGCAAATTATAATCTCGGTTACCACCACCCCAAATTAAGATAATACCGTTGCGAATAAATAAAGCAAGCCCGATTGAGATAATAATTGAGGTGGTGGAAGTGGCTCTAACAGCCCGCATTTTCGACCACATCAACTTTTCTGACAACAGCATCGCTGCTACAGTACCAACTGCTCCCAACAGCATTGATAACCAGATATTTATCCCAACAGTGCTGTTGGCAAGCAGAGTCAGATAAGCGCCCAGAGTCATAAAGTCGCCGTGAGCGAAGTTAGACAGTCGCAAAATTCCATAAGTGAGTGTTAATCCCACCGCAGCTAGGGCAATGATGCTGCCCACAGCTATACCATTTACAAACAATTGGGCTAGTTGTGCATCCATTTTCTTTGACTTGCCAGTAAGTATTCTCAATTGTGCTGAAAACAACCATCATTAAGGGTAAAGGGTAATGGGTCTAAAAGTAGTTATAAATTTTAAATTTTAAGTTTTAAGTTAAAAATCATTCGTCAAAACTCAAAACTCAAAACTTAAAACTAGAGCGAAGCGACTCACCCCTGATGTAGCGGCTAGGGTGAAAGGACGAGTAAAATCGGCTGGTTTTAACAATCTTATTCAACCCAGAAGTGATCGGCTGCCCAAACTTTAGAAGAAATTGAATTGCAGTATTAGCGCTGTCACAAATCCACCAATAAATCTCAACTGTGAAGCAGAAATTTGACAGACAGTTGTTGAGCAACTAAGTGTTGCTTTAGAAACTAACAGTGTCCCTGTTGTCTTTGCTCAGCCTAATAAGCTGGTGTGCATACACTTTGCGCGTGATGATAGGCTTGAGGCAACGCTTTTTATGCTGCGTTAAATGTGTAATAGATTACTTGCGATCGCAGCCTCGGCTCGATGTCAGTTGATCAGATTTGTTATGTAAGGCTGACATAATCAGTACGACCGCCGTTAGATATGATACTTTTGGCAGTGTTGGTGCCAAAATACAGCGATAAAATAATTAGTTATCTGTGATTCATAATTCGTAATTAATGTAATAGCTGTGAATTATTAGTTAAAAATTGGAGTGAAGCAATTTTACTCTCCGGATAGTTAAAGCCAGTTATTAACTACAGTTATTCATCTATTGTATGTCGATACAAGAGCTTGCTTTTGCCAGTCTCCGCGCCCGCTTGACGGCTATTGTCACCTTTGCCGTCCTGCCTCTATATGTCTTCATTTTGTTAAACAACTTACAAAACACTCATACATACAATTACAGCCAGCTGGCGCTATTTGCCACACTAGAGATCGCTATCATCTGGGGTGGTAGTGAGTTTATGCTTTTGCGTTGGCTGCGACTGCTAATCAACTCAAGTAAAAATTTAGCAGCTGGCAACTTCAACGTTCGGATCGATGACTTAAGAACTGCGCCGACTGAAATCAGACAGTTAGCTGAAGATTTTAACTCTTTGGCGGAATCGTTAGAAAGGCAATTAACCGAAACTCGGCATATGTCGGCTGAGCTAAGCAGGGCAAATGAGCGCTTTCAATTAGCTGTCGCCGCTGTTAAAGCAACAATTTATGAGTGGGATATCGACAACAGGACAATAGAAAACAGACAAGGGCTAGTTGAAGTTTTAGGCTATCAACCCGAAGAGATTGAGCCTAGTCCTAATTGGTGGCTAGAGCGCGTCCATCCAGATGACAGAGAGCGCATCCGCACAACAGTTTATGCTGCGTGTAAGAACAGCGATCGCGATTTTGAACTGGAATATCGCATTCTTCACAAGAGCGGTCATTATATATATGTTTGGGACAGAGGACTGATTTTGAGAAATGCTGACGGCTCTGCGATGCGAACGATTGGTAGTATCTTGGACATCAGCGAGCGCAAGCGGGTAGAGGAGAATCTGCGTGAGAGCGAACAGCGGTTTTATCAAATTGCTGAAAATATCCGTGAAGTTCTTTGGATAGCTACTCCGGGGCTAAAGCAGATGATATACGTTAATCAGGTGTATGAAAAAATTTGGGGTCTATCTGTTGAAAGTTTATATGCTCAACCCACATCTTCCTTAGAAGCGATTCATCCGCAGGATCGCGATCGCGTCATTGCTGAGTGTGAGAAAATTTTTCAATCAGATTACAACCTGGAGTATCGGATTGTGCGACCTGATAGATCGATTCGTTGGGTGCGCTCTCGTGTCTTTCCGATTTGCGATCACTCAGGCAAAGTATACCGCATTTTTGGGCTGATGGAGGACATTACTGAGCGCAAGTTTGCCGAAGCAGAAATTCAGCAACTGAATGAAACTCTAGAACAACGAGTGCGCGAGCGCACAGCACAATTGGAGGTTGCTAATCAGGAACTAGACGCTTTTTCCTATTCGGTTTCTCACGATCTGCGCGCTCCTCTGCGGCACGTTCGCGGTTTTGTAGATGCCCTAGCATTGCAGCTAGAGCAAAGTGGAGCGATCACCAATCCTAAGCTTAGACACTATATAGAAATCATTCAACACAGCACCGATAAAATGGGGCAGCTAATCGATGGTTTACTAACTTTATCGCGGCTGGGGCGGCAGCCATTGGTAAGTCACCGCGTTAATCTCTGTCAGTTAGTCGATGCTGCGATCGCTTTGGTCAAGGATCGCACTCAAATAAATCAGCCTAGCTCCATAGAATTTACTGTCGGTGACTTGCCCACTGTGAGTGGCGACCCCGCCTTACTGCAACAGGTATTCAGCAATTTAATTGACAATGCCGTTAAATTTAGTTGCGATCGTCAGCCAGCAATAATTGAGATTGGCACTCTACCAGACAGTACTATTTTTGTCAAAGATAATGGAGTTGGCTTTCAGATGGAGTATGCCGAGCAACTGTTTAGAGCTTTTGGGCGGTTGCATTCGCAAAAAGAATTCAAAGGCACGGGCATTGGCTTAGCAATTGTGCAGCGAATTATTCATCGGCATGGTGGCACAATTTGGGCAAAGAGCATACCGGATCGGGGAGCCACTTTTTACTTCAAACTTGGACAAGGTAAGAAGGATAAAGGATGAAGGATGAAGTGTGAATTTCTCCTTCAGCTTTCACACTTTATCCTTTCCTGGCCCTTCACGCAGTAAAATTGTTTTGAGAGAAATATATAGTTGTGGAAGTTGAGCCTGCTCGAATTTTACTTGTAGAAGACGATCCACTAAATGTAGAACTATTGCAATTGGCTCTTGATCGTTACAACTTTGTCAATTCAATCGAAGTTTTAGAAGATGGTGAACAAGCCCTTCAATACTTGCTAGGCAAAGAAGGCGATCCTCCGAATCATCCTCTACCTGATCTAGTGTTATTAGATTTGCGGTTGCGAAAAATTAACGGCATTCAAGTGCTACGAGAGATTCGCAATCATCCGCGTACACAGGATTTAGCAGTGGTGATCTTAACTACCTCACAAGAGGATCTCGATTTAAATGCGTGTTACGCTCTGGGAATTAACAGCTGCATAGTCAAACCGTTGGATTTTGAAAGATTAATTTGTGCGTTCCGCCAAGTAGGCTTGCACTGGATGCTGTTGAAAAGTTCACCACTGCCACCGCCCTCAACATCCTCATGACAGACATATCAGAGTATTCTCAGCCTATGCATTGGCAGGAACTGCTAATTCAAGCAAAACTCCATTTGTTGATTGTAGACGATGTGCAGGCAGATATAGAGCTAATGGTGATCGCTCTAGAAACAGATGGAATTACCTTTACCTACAACACGGCTGAAACACTCAACGACTGCCAACAGCTACTTACTACGCAAACCTATGATGCAGTGTTGTCAGATTATCGCCTGCCTCAGTTCACAGCCTACCAAGTTTTGCAACTTTTACAGCAATTTCAGCCAGAAATTCCCTTGGTTCTGGTGACAGGCAATTTAGGGGAAGAGGCGGCGGTTGATTGCATTAAGGCTGGAATGACTGACTATGTACTCAAAGAGCGCTTGTTTCGCTTACCAATGGTTTTAGCGCGATCGCTGCAAGAGTTTGAACTGCGCCGTCAACAGCAACAAGCGATGGTAAGAATTCAAATTCAAGCGCAGCAAGAAGCTATTATTAACCGCATCACTCAAGCAATGCGCGAAACTTTGATGGTAGATCGGGTGCTGCAAATTACAGCAGATATGCTGCACCAAGCTCTTAGCGTTAGTCGCTGTTTAATTTTTCAACCCGACAGCCAAGGGCAAATGTCGATTTACAATGTCAGCGCTGCTACTGTTGAAAGGGAAAAATTCATCCGCAGCGAATGCTGCCTCTACCCCCACTATAAAGAAAAACTTGCCCAAGGTGAGCCAGTAGTTATAAACCAAATCGAGGCAACACCATTAGCAATTCAAGCTATAGCGAAAGAATGTGCATTTTGTTCGCTGATTATCGCGCCATTGTTGTACCAGCAATCGTTTTTGGGTGGGATTATCCTACATCAGTGCGATCGCAAACGGGAATGGACAGAGGACGAGATCTCACTTATAAAAGCTATTAGCGCTCAGTGCGCGATCGCTATTCATCAAGCTCAATTATTTAACAAAATTCAACAACAAGCAGCTAGGGAACAAACACTAAATCAAATTAGTAAGACGCTTAATTCCAGCCTTGATCCAGAGTATATCTTGCAGGAAATTGCCAGACTGACTGGAGAATGTTTTGGTATTGATCGGTTGATCATCTTTTCTGTAGAAACCGAACAAATTCAGGTGTTGAATGAATGGCGCGCTAATAACCGAGTCAGCTCAATGCTGAATCACTCTTTTCCTATTTCTGACTGGGTAGATATACTAGATCCTGCCTGTGAATTTTACTCGAAACGGCGTTTTCATGCACCTGATTACGCCAAACTTCCCCTAAATTCAACTCGACGCATGATGATCGAACAGGGGCATACTCTTTCTATCTTGAGTGTACCGATCTTCATTCGCGATCGCTTATTTGGCGGTATCGGTTTACATACAACTACGACTTACCGCACTTTCATAGACGATGAGATTCACTTATTACAACAAATAGCCGATCAGGCAGCGATCGCCTTATACAATGCTCAAAGCTATGAACGTTTGGAAGAATTAGTTCAACAACGTACTCAAGAATTAGAGCAAGAAAAACTGCTTTCCGATGCTGCCAATCGTGCTAAAAGTGAATTTTTAAGTACCATCAGCCACGAATTGCGCACGCCCCTAACAGGTATTTTAGGTTTTTCTGGGGTGCTGAACGAACAAATTTTTGGCTCATTAAATCCTAAACAAAAACAATATATTGATTGCATTCATTCCTGTGGTAAGCATCTATTAGCACTAATTAATGACTTGCTCGACTTCAGTAAAATTGAAGCTGGTAAAGAAGAATTAAACTTAGAAAATATCGTATTAGAGGAAATGGGACAAGCTTGTCTATCTTTATTTGAAGAACGCTGTTCCCAGCGAGGATTACAATTATCTATGGAAATTGCACCTGATCTGAGTACCTGCAATGCTGATCAACGTCGCTTAAAGCAGATTTTAGTTAATCTATTATCTAACGCAGTTAAGTTTACAGACTCTGGTTCGATTACTTTGAAAATCAAGAAAGCAGGCGAACAACTCCTCTTTTGTGTGAGTGACACCGGGATTGGTATTGCTGCATCAGATCGAGAGTTAATATTTCAACCATTTCACCAGATAGATAGCGGTTTAAATCGCAAGTACGAGGGAACAGGTTTAGGTTTAGCCCTATCGCGTAAACTTGCTCAACTGCATAACGGTGATATCACCTTAGATTCAGAATTGGGGCGTGGGAGTTGCTTTACTCTCCATCTGCCAATCTTGCCACTAGATAATAATTTGTAATTTGTAATTCTATTTAGTCCCCTAAATCTCCTAAAACTTACATAACTGTCCGTTTTTTAATTAAAAATCTTATATTACAAATACAGCGTCATCGTACTACATTAACCGTTTTAAAGCGTTGTTGCTCTGAGTGTGATGAAGGATACTGCAATTTAGATTAATATATGAATAATTAATTTATATTTAGCAGCAATTGTACCTATCATGTACCCTTCATCACCCCAAGCCGTTCTCTTGGTGGACGGCTACAACATTATTGGCGCTTGGCATTACCTCAAAAAAACCCGTGATGTCGATGGATTAGAAGCAGCGCGTTGGCAATTAATAGAAGCTCTAATTAATTACAGTGCCTACAAAGATTTTGCCACTCAAATTGTCTTTGATGCCCAGTATCAGCAAACTCCTGGCGATCGCGAAATCAAGACGGAGAATTTAGCCGTATACTACACCAACTTTGGTGAAACAGCAGATACCTTTATTGAAAAAACCTGTGCGTCGTATTTTCGTCAATACATACACAAATCTGCTTTGTCGCGCTTAATTGTGGCTACTTCGGATCGAACCCAACAGCTGATGGTCATGGGTTACGGTGCAGAATGGATGTCAGCGCAGCAACTTGGATGCGAAGTAGAATCTACCTTTACGAAGGCAAAACGCCAGCAAAAACCACGCAAGCAGTCTTCCAGCAGGTTTTTAGCTAGTTCCATCGACCCAAAAGCAAGGGCTAGTTTGGCTCAGATGCGCTTCGGCTTGAAAAGCTGATGGGGAAAGCTTTTTGAGTCATTGCTCAAAAAATTTAGAAAAAAGTTTAGCAAAGTACTTGCCAAACCATTTTATTCAAGCTAATATTAAAAATCTCAATCCTCAGTAGCTCAGTGGTAGAGCGGTCGGCTGTTAACCGATTGGTCGTAAGTTCGAGTCTTACCTGGGGAGTTTATAAAATCCTCCTTTATTACTATTGGAGGGAGACAGTAAATTTGACATCCTCACTGCCCTTGAAGGGCAGTGATTCCCAAGAATCACTTCTTGAGTTTCCTATCTCTTCGGCTGCTAGCTAAACTGACGTTACTGTCAGTCCCCGCCGCATCGCCTCCATAGGCAATTTCTTTTACTTCCAGGTCATGCCCTGACCCAGAAACTAGTTCTAATCCGCGATTTCTAATTACCTGTGCCGCTGCAACATCACGCGATGTCGTGTAGAAACATACTGGACATGAGTGAATTCGTTCGCTCAGTTCCTTTTTGCCCGTATGCGTTCCGCACTCAGGGCATTGCTGCGAAGTGTAGTCCTTGTCTACTTTCGCAAAGAACACATTTCGCTTAAAACATACCCATTGTAAGATGTTAACGAATTGACCAAAGCCAGCATCAGCACTGTGTTTGCTTAACATTCCTCTCGCCCAAGAGCGAAAGTCGATGTTTTCAACAAACAACATTCCTACACCGTCACAAAGACGATGAGCTAACTTGAAGTGCCAGTCTTTTCTAGTATCAGTGATTCGTTGATGAATCCTTGCTATTTTTCGATTGAGTTTGTGCCTATTATTAGAACCCTTCTTTTTATGCTTTAACCTACGTTGCAGTAATTTCAACTCGCGTTGTAGAGTCTGCAAAAAACGGGGTCTATTAATTTGCTCGTTATCGCTAGTAGCAACGAATTTATCAAAACCTAGATCTAAGCCTCGCGGTTGACCGGATATAGGTGTATCTGGTATTGATACGTTTAATTGCAAAGCCAACATGACGAAGTAGCCAGATGCCCGTCGTACAATCCTAGCCTGTTTAACTTCAAAACCTTCTGGAATTGAACGCGACAAGCGTAAACGAATCCATCCCAATTGCGGTAATTTGAGCAGACCTCCTTTTATTGGATTCTTGCCCAATTGAGGAAAGACAAATGACCGCATTCGGCAAGAGTCTTTGAAGCGAGGAAAGCCTAACTTCTTCGCTTTCATATCCTCAAACGCCCTATCCAACGTCCTCAAAACTTGTTGCAGCACTTGGGAATGCACTTCTTTGAGCCTTGGATATTGTTCTTTGGCGAGGGTCAATCGCTTGGCTTGAGTATGGTAGCTGGGATAGGGTTCATCGGCTGGAAGAATGTATTCTTGCTCAATAGAACAAGCATTTACGGGTGACTTACGGGAATTCAACCAATCCTTGCGTTCCCGCAAAGCAAAGTTCCACACACTACGACACACAGCAAGGATTTGCTCGATTTGTGTCGCTTGCTCTTTTGTTGGCTTTAGTTTAAATTCCCACGTCATGTTTAGCATGGGATTATTTTACACAAGACAGATACCTGTGTAAAGCCGTCCTCCGCTACATTGAAGGACGGGGTTTTAAACCCAAATTTCCGATAAAGGGTGGGCAATGCCCACCCTACGACGTAATCAGACGGTACGGTGGGCAATGCTCACCTGCGATCTAACCAAACGGTAGGGTGGGCATTGCCCACCTAAGATGTAACTAGCGGCGATTAGCGGGAAGGATTAAAACCCCCACGATTGCGTTCTAGCAATTGACGCACATCGGGACTGGGGGTGTAATTGTAACCCATCGAGGAAGAACGCTCCGAGTCATCAATAATACGCGGTGTGAGCAACACAACTACCTCACTGCGCTGATTAACTTTATTTGTGCTTCTAAAGAGCGCCCCCAATATGGGGATATCTCCTAAAATCGGAATCTTGCTAACCGTAGAGCGATCTGAATCTTGAATGATACCAGAAAGAATTAAAGTTTGACCGTCCCGCAAACGGATCAGTCCAGATGACAGGCTTCTTTCGGATAGCAAAGCGATTCTCTCCCCAGTGCTAGTCACTGCCTCAGCATTAGGTGCTGAGACAGTAGGCGCGGCAGACAAGGAAATAAAACCATTATCGTCAATCCGCTCAACTCTGATTCCCAGGGTTAAACCTGCTTTTTTGGTAACTGGTCGTTGAATGGGAATTGCGTTACCCCCTTGATTAGCACTGACGTATTGTATTTCAGTTCCTGCAAACACATCCTGTGTTAAGTTTATTTGCGCAGTCTGCCCTTCTTGTACTGTAAGCGTTGGGTCAGTCAAAATTTTGCCATTGGTATTACCAATCTGAGCTTCTAACCGAGCGAGAAATCTACGAGCAAATCCTGGTGGGTTAGCGAGACCTCTAGCAGCTTGTGGATTAGTAGTTCCAAAGTTGAGTATGGCGTTTCCGTTATTGGTTTGAAAGAAAGTTTGACCAACACCAAAAGATAAACTGGTGTTAGCGTTCTCACTTGCCACCAAATTGACATCAACAATCTTGACATTGACAGAAACTTGACGACGACGGGAATCAAGTTGAATCAGTTGAGCTGTAGCAACATCAATTTGCTTGGGACTACCAACCAAAGTAACTGAATTGGTGCGCTCGTCTCCGACTACTTCTAAACCTCTTAGTAGCGGTGTAGAATCTTGAAAGTCAATCCGCGCAGTTTCAACTCTCGTTTCCGTACTGGTTTGAGTTTGTGTAGCTGGAGTTGTCGCACCTCCCACAGGTACGGCTTGGACGCTGGTAACTGTTCTTTCGCGGCTGACGGCACTTTCTGCCCCCAAAGCCACCAAAAAGTTCAAAGCTACTCCCACCGTCACCTGATTGAGCCGCATACTGCGAGTAACTAGATTGCGCGCTTCGTTAGGCAGCCTAGGGCTAACAAAGATAGTGCGCTCTTCTCGATAGGCTTGCAAACCACTGACGCGCAGAACAGAGTTGAAGACATCCTGCACTGACTCATCTTGGATATCTAGAGAAATCTTAGGCCCTTCACCAGCTGCTGCTGCATTTTGTTGACTCTGCTGCTGCCCGCCGCTACCTTGAGGTGTGGCTGTGGTAAATGCTAAGTTCAAACCAGCGGCACGGGCAAGTAAGGAAAGCACTTCTCGCACTGGTGCGTCTCGCAACACCAAACGCGGCACTCTTTCTGTACTACCCAGCTCGATTAACGTTGGTGAGGAATCAGTGTTTGAAACGGCAATATCTCCTACAGGGGGGGCGACTGCTCTGGGCAAAGTAGGAGTCGACGGTGCAGATTGAGTTGTTCCAGATGGCGATCGCGCCCCATCAATTGTTATTTTTGGATTAGGGACAAGCACGTTAGGTCTTTGCACTGTCCGTGTTTGGCCTGGCCTAAATGGAGTTGCTGCGGCGCGATTGTTGGCTGGTGCAGATGCAGCAGGCGTTCCTGTTCCTGGGCTAATACTAAGGATTATTCCTTGGGCATTCCGCGCTTGTAATTGACTGCTGGGAGCGCTGGCAGAGCCAGTGACAATCATGCGCAGGCTGTTGTTGTCCAGTTGGGTAACAACAATAGAATCAATCCCTGGAGCGGGCCGATCTTGGCGGAAGTTGTTTCCTTGCGGTAAGCTCAGCTGAGCATTGATAATGTCTGCAACTAAGGTATTACCCCGCTTGCTAGTAAAAACTTGAGGGCGAGCATCCGAAGACGTTTGCAAAACCACATTTAAGCCACTATTTGTTTGGTTAAGTTGCACTGCTGTCACTTTGGCTGCGATCGCCCCAACTGGTTGGGCTGCCATCATCACAACTGCTACTCCGGCAAATAGTACGCCACTACCTTGAAGCTGTTTCACCGTTCTCTTTTCACTCTGAGTAAAGTTTAGTATTCTGCTACAGATTGCAAGTTATCAATTTAGATTTGAACGCTTAAAACGCGAGTTTGATACAAATCAAATCCCGTCAACTCGCTTTAAAAAAACTTTTTTGCTCTGCTTTATACTGAAATAGAATCAGTTACAATATAGCAATCTCGTTTGAGTTATGAATTCATAAAAGTTGCCTGTCAAGAGTTATTATCTTTACAATAAACGACCAAAATCTAAACAGTTTGGGTAAAGTATAAATTGTTTTTTAGGTTTTAAGTATTTTATTGGGATAATTTAACCTCACAAAACTCCAGACAAAACCTAACCCTATCTCTACTTTTTTGCCTGCGAAATTTCACTTATAATTCGCTTAATTCATCTTTTTAACATCCTCTCTGCCAGTGAATGTACGTAATTTTAGTTAATTAATATTACTGACAGCAAAATATAAGTTGCTGTGGGCAACCAAAATCATACCTATAAATGGTATGTATTTTCTTACTTTTTCTGTTCTTGATTCTGCTGGGCTGCTTGTGCTGCTTGTGCTGGGGAAACGGGAATTAGTGCTTGCAGCTTGAAAGTTGTAGAGATGGTTGGTGGCCCGCCGACTGATTTATTTTTTGGGTCAGTTGATGGTGCTGCCGTTGTTGATTTATAGTCTTTGATAATCAACAAGGGTTGCAGACGCTCAATATTGCGCAAAATTGATTGCGTTTGTTCAAATGTGCCGTCAAATGTAATTTCTACAGTTCGTTGTTTGAGCTTACCGTTAACTTCAGAACCTAGAGAACCATCTGAAATCACTTCAGCAGTTTGATTAGCGGGGACAAATTTCTTTAGTTGGGCGCTAGTGCTGTTCTGCCCATTTGCCGACTGAACCAAGCGATTGAAATCCAACAACAAAGTATCTAAAGTTTGCTCGTTAGCAAATAAAGCTAAAACTTCTGAGTTCTGCTGTTTAGCGCGGGCTAAATCGGCTTCGACTTGATCTTTTTGTTGCAAACTAGCTGTTTTTTGCTGAACTAAAGCCTGTTTCTGATTCTGGGTGTCTGTTAGTTCCTGATTTCGCTGCCAAGTTGGCATCACTAAAGTAGAAATTATGTAAACAGCTCCCAATATTCCAGCTACAGCGATCGCAATTCCACTAATTGTTGGTGTAAAAGTGACACCAAAGGCAGAGGGATAATTAGGCGCTGCTGGAATATCATCTTCATAAGAAACAAATTCTTCACTTACAGTCATGGTTGAATGACTCCTTTTTGTTGCAGTGTGCGAATGCGAGTCACCAGTCCCAAAGTTCCCTTCCGCTCCAACTCTCTGAGGATCTCAGAAGCGGGGACATTACTCAATTGTGATTCAATTGTGTATTTGACTACTGGGGGAAGTTTGACTTTTACAGATGGATCTACTGCACCTTGTACGGGGTTTTCGGCTGATTCAGCCGAGACAATTTTGGTTTCGCCTGACTGCAAGAAAGCAGACTGTTTGAGAGTGAGTAGAAAATCGTTCACATCGCTAAAAGATCGTGCTATTCCTGTAATTTTAATTCCTCCTGGCGAAATTGGAGTTGTTGGGGCGGCAGCTGCCCCGGAGTTATTTGCAGGTGCATTATTTGAATTAGTTGCAGCTGGAGCTGGGGCTGGGGCTGGAGTAGCTGCTGCAATTTGCTCTATTGATTCTATTTGCACTGTTCTGGGAATGCGATCGCGCAAATCTTGCAATGTTGCCGACCAAGGTTTAATTTGATTAAATACTGTAGCTAAAGCTTGAGTTTCTGACTGAACTTGACTTGTTTGCTCTTGAATTTTTTTAATATCTGCCTCTGCCGCACCCAAGCGACTTAACTGAGCATCTAATTCCTGCACGTTGCTTTCTAACTGAGTATTTTGGTTTTGCAAAAACAACCAACCAACTGAGGTTAGCGCTTGCATACCTACAGCAGCAGCAATTCCCAAATACAGTGGTGTCCAACCTGCAAGATTTCCACCTAGCTTACTAAATCGGTTAACTTTATCCTGGTTCTGTTCTGCCCTGTCTTTAAGAAAGTTGACATCTAGACTATACATCCCCCCAAACTCCTCTTAGTCCTAAACCTAGTACCGTACCTAATCCCGGTCTTTGTGCTGGAGTAATTTTCTCCTCGTCTACCTCCAGAGACAAAGCTGCTACCGGATCGATTTGAGTAGTTGGCAAACTCAACCGTTGTTGAAAAAACTCATTCAGGTTTGTCAGTCCACCCCCAGGCCCTGCCAAGAAAATCTGTACTACATCCAAATTCTCGCTTTGACTGAGATAAAAATCGATTGAGCGGCGCAGTTCATCAGCTAGTTCCGTTAAAACTCTCATCACAGCTAAATTCCCAGGACTCACGCCGATTAACTCATCAGAGTCATCTTCATCGCCACTGCTGGCAGGAAGGGTGATTGATTCTAGCATCTGTGTATCTCTAGACGCTGGTAAATTCATGCTTCGCAATAGTGCATTTTGCAGATGATAAGTACCGATTGGGATTGTGCGAGAAAATTGCGGCACTCCATCTACAATAATTGCTATTTCCGTACTATCAAATTGAATATCAACTAAAACTGCTGCTTCCTGCATTCCAAAACTGCGCAGTTGCTCTCGAATAGTTCTGAGCAAGGCAAAACTGCTAATTTCTATCACATCCACTTTTAATCCGGCGTGTTGGAAAGTGTCTATATAGGTGTCAGTAACTTCCTTGCGGGTAGCAACTAGCAAAACTTGTACCTTCTCAATTCCATCTTCATCTACAAAGTACCCTAACTTCTGATAATCTACATCAGCTTCTTCTCGTGGGTAAGGTAGGTACAAACCAGCTTCGTGTTTGAGTACCATTTCCCGTAGTTCTCGATCGTTTAGCTCTGCTGGTAAGGGAATCAAACGAATTAAGGCTTCTCGTCCAGGTACAGCTGTAGCAACTCGCTGCGCTTTGATTTTGCTTTCGGCTAGTGCCTGCTGAATTAATTGTGCTAGGGCGGGGCGATCAACAATTTGACCATCCTCAAACACTCCTTCGGGAACTGGTAGCGAGGACAAGGCTGCTAGTTTAAATCCCTGCCCTTGCTTTAGCAGCTTTACTATGTTAATTCTTTCTGGAGCCAGTTCTATGCCGACCCCACTTTTACGTTTTGCTAGTAAACTTTTGAAGCGGTTAATCACAGTTTTACAAATTGTGTAGCAGGTAGAAAATTAGACGTAAATGAGGTATTTGTGCTAAGGTCAGCTACTAAATTTAAATTAGATTACAAATCTTGTTCAATGAATACATAAGTCATCAAAAATGTCAATAACAAAAGCAGTTAGGAGCAGGATTAGAACGCAAAAACTAGTAATTTGTACTTTGTTGGGATTAGCACTGAGTTGGATTGTTAGTTGTAGCACTGGTAATGTTGATACCACAGTGCAGTCTAACTCAGACAGTCAGGTTGAATTTTGGACGATGCAACTCCAACCGGAGTTTACAGATTATTTCAACAACGCGATCGACACTTTCCAGAAAGAAAATCCTGGCGTGAAGGTAAGTTGGGTGGACGTGCCTTGGTCAGCAATGGAAAGTAAAATTTTAACAGCTGTAGCCGCAAAAACGGCACCAGATATTGTTAACCTGAATCCGGATTTTGCCTCAGTGCTAGCAGCTCGTAATGCATGGCTCGATCTAGATAATAAAGTACCATCGGATGTGCGTTCAACATATTTGCCTAATATTTGGAAGGCAAGTACGCTCAATGGCAAGAGTTTTGGAATTCCTTGGTATCTAACTACACGGCTCACAATTCATAATACAGATTTATTAAAGCAGGCTGGTATAAATAATCCGCCAGCAACTTATGACGAATTAGCTCAAGTGGCTAAGCAAGTAAAAGAGAAAACTGGTAAATACGCCTTTTTCACTACATTTGTGCCAGAAGATTCAGCAGAAGTACTGCAATCCTTTGTGCAAATGGGAGTAACACTGCTAGATGCCCAAGGAAAAGCAGCTTTTAATACTCCTGAAGGAAAGGCAGCCTTTCAGTATTGGGTAGACTTATACAAAAATAAACTCTTACCCCAAGAGGTATTGACACAAGGGCATCGCCACGCAGTAGAAATGTATCAGGCAGGCGAGACAGCCCTGCTGGCTACGGGAGGAGAGTTTCTCAAGACAATTGCGACAAATGCGCCTGCGATCGCCAAAGTCTCCGCTGTCGCCCCAGAAATTACTGGTAAAACAGGCAAAATGAATGTAGCTGTAATGAACTTGGTAATTCCCCGCGCCACCAATACACCAGATGCAGCCGTCAAATTTGCCTTGTTTATCACTAACAGCACAAATCAGCTAGCCTTCGCAAAAGCTGCTAACGTGCTACCTTCAACTACTCAATCTCTTACTGACAGCTACTTTAAATCCCTTCCAAGCAATGCTTCTTCCCTAGATAAAGCGCGTGTAGTCAGCGCCAGCCAACTCAAACAGGCAGAAGTATTAATTCCAGCCATGCCGGATATTAACGTCTTCAAACGAGTAATTTATGAAAATCTCCAAGCAGCAATGCTAGGTGAGAAAGCAGTCGATCAAGCAGTTGCTGACGCTGCGGCGGCGTGGGATGCTAAACGCGGGGGCTAGAGAAAATTATGAATGATGAATGCTGAATTATGAAATATTTTTTAAATATTTAACATTCATTATTCACCCCTGGTAAATATTAGATTCTAAAACCTTGTGCAAAGTGTTATTTTTTCTAAAACAAGCATTTTGTATCAAAATTTAAACGTTTGAGGTGCTGTCCTGCATTCATAATTCATCATTCATCATCCATAATTGCTACCTTTTCTCTGGTTCGGAAAAAATAACCCACGAGATAAAGCGAACCGCACAAAACTGTTAAATCTGAAGATTCAAAAGCTGCTTCAAGGGCTGAAAACAAATCGGTATAAGTGTGACAAGTAGCTAATGAGCAAACATTTTCAGCTAACGAAGCCAACTCAAATGGAGCGGCTGAACTATGGTCTGGTACTGGTACTAAGTATAAGCGATCGCCCGGTCTTAGCAGCGCCTGAAAAATTTTGTCATGCTCCTTAGTAGAAAGCATCCCCATTACCCAGTTGACAGATTTCAGATTTAGTGTGTCAACATACTCGCGCAAAACTTGAGCAGCAGCTGGATTATGTGCGCCGTCAATCAGTAGCTTGTGGTTTTTCCAGTCAGTCCACTGCAAACGTCCAGCCCACCGAGTTTTCGCCATACCATTAACGATCGCGTCCTCAGAGATTCTCCAATCTTGCTGTTGGAGGATTTGTATTGTAGCAATTGCGATCGCCGAATTACTCAACTGCATCTCGCCCAACAACGGCAAAGGATACTCAACACCCTGATACGATGCTACCCTTGGCGCTCTTGGTGTCTTGGCGGTTCGTAACTCCAAAGCAGGTTCCACCCAAACAACAGGACAACCTAGATCAACAATACGCGATCGCACAACAGCAGCAGCCTCTGCTGGCAATCTTCCTACCACAGCCGGACAATTTGGCTTGAGAATACCAGCTTTCTCCCTAGCAATATCTGCCAAAGTCGGGCCTAACTGCTGCCAATGTTCCCGACTAATAGAAGTGATAATACTAACAAGAGGGCGCGTGCAAACATTGGTAGCATCCAAACGACCTCCCAATCCTACTTCTATTACTGCTATATCAACGCGAGATTGAGCAAAGTACAACCAACCAGCAGCGGTAATGACTTCAAACTGAGTTGGTGTTTCCTCTTCAGGGCGAATAGCATTTTTTACTTGCAGCAGTAACTCTTGCAGCCTCTGAGGTGCAATTGGTTCCTCGTTCAGACAAATGCGTTCAGTCCAATCAACCAAATGGGGAGAAGTATAGCGCCCTACCCGATAGCCTGCTTCAGTCAAAACCGAAGAAAGGTAAGCACAAACAGAACCTTTTCCATTTGTCCCAGCTACATGAATAATTGGAACTTGGTGATGGGGATTACCCAAATTTGCCAACAGCTTTTGAATTCGTTCTAAACCGAGATGAACGCCAAAGCGTTGAAAAGGATTGAGGATTGTATCAATGGCAACATTCATAATTCATCATTCATCATCCATAATTCACAATTTTCCCCTATTCCCTACCTACCACAGGACAGATGAATTCCCTTGAGCAGGTGAGTCAAGGTTAATTAGTCGCAAATCATCTCGGAGGGTAAATCTATGCAAGCACAAGAACGAGCCATGAGCAATCTGGAGTACGATCTGCTGACAGTGTTGCAAAATAAGGCTGAAGCAGTGAAAGCTTATGAAACTTATATCAATGACGCTCAGTCGCAAGACTCTCAACCCTGTGTGGAACTGTTCCAGAAGCTGAAGCAGCAAGATATGCAGCAAGCACAGGAAATTCGCCACCACTTGCAAGAAGTAATGCAAAAAGGCAAGATGTAAAGATTTTTTTTAGAGACGCAAGATTTTGCGTCTCTAAAGCTAACTCAAGGCTTCAGACAGATAATCAGCAGCAGCTTCCACTACAGCAATCGCTGTTTCATAATCCATCCGCGTCGGCCCTAGTACGCCCACGCTACCTACTGGCACTTCACCTCGACGATAGGTAGAAGATATCAACGTGCAGCCTCGAATTGGTTCTAAGGTATTTTCTGAGCCAATCCGAATCGTCGCTCTTCGCCCTGGTTTTAACTCTAATTCAGGTGCTTCAAAGATTAAAGGCAATAATTGCTGCTGTTCTTCTTCCAGCAGGTGGATAATCGTTTTAACTTGCTGTAACTCGGAAAATTCCGGTTGACGTAACACCTCTGCTACTCCCCGAATCATCATTTGAGTCATAGCAGGCGCTTGAGTGCGACGAGATAAATCGGATAGGACGGTTTTTAAGTAATCGCTATAGCGTTGAAATTCGCGATCTAACTGACTCAGATCTAGTTTAGCTAGTTCCAAGAGCGATCGCCCGCGTAGCTGGCTGTTCAAGAAATTCGAGAGAATTTGTAACTCCCTATCCACTACTTCCGGATCTAGCGCTGCTTCATTATCCACCAAGGGTAACTCCAGCAATGCTGATTGTGTGTTGTAAGCATCTGTAACTACAATTAGCATTGCCCGCCCTGGCTCGATTTGCATTAGTTGCAAGTGTCTTAACCGCGCTGTGTTGTTATGGGGCATGGTGATCAAACTGATGCAGCCACTGATCGTTGCTAATATTTGTGCTGCTCCTTGTAGTAATGCTTCAAGGCTCCAATCTTCCCACTTAAGCCGCTCTTGGAGTAATTGCTCTACTTGTCGTCCGGTAATGTCAGAAGGTGCGATCAGACGATCCACATAAAGCCGATAGCCAGAGTCTGAGGGTACACGCCCTGCCGATGTATGGGGTTGGTATAGTAAACCAACTTTTTCCAATCCACCCATTGTATTACGAATTGTTGCTGGGCTAACTTGAAAATTGTACTCCTCCATCAGAGCTTTTGAACCAACAGGCTCTGCGGTAGCGATATAGTGTCGTACTGTTGCCCAAAGTATTTGCTGTTGCCGATCGGTAAGCTGCACTTGCATAGCTGACGGTAACCGATGAAATCGGATCGGGTTTTAAGAACTTGTAAATGTAATCTTTATAACAGTTAAGTTTTAGTTATTAAAGATAACAAATAAGCTACATCACTGAAATAAGCGAAGGGATAGATTTTTTAAGTTTAACCTTGACTAAATTACTCTTACATACTAAAGATGAATGCGATCGCTAACTCCAGTGTAAATGACCCTGCTATTAGTGACTCTGTTCATCCACCTTAGCGCTAATAATCTAACGCAGTATAAAGTTTTGCCAGAGTGACAGTCATAAGCTTAACTAGCGCTGGAGACTATGTTTGTAACTATATTCAATTATATATGTATTATCGCTTATATTTTATATATTATAAGTAGCAAATATTACCTATTATTGGGTGTAGGTGGGTAGAATAGGAGAAATTGTTTCCTACCTTTACCCATGACCTACTCTTAATATCTGGGAACGGTTGAATCTACCAAGATTGAGTAGGCATCGATACCACCAGCTAAATTTTTAACATTGGTGAATCCTTGAGTGCTTAACCAGTGACACATCTGGGCAGAGCGAATACCGTGATGGCACATCACTATTGTTTCCACATCTGGATCGAAAAGAGTTGGAATCGAATCAGCCCACTCGGCAAATTGACTTAAAGGTAGGACGGAAAAGCCTTCAAGGGAGGCGAACTCTACTTCTTGCGGTTCTCGCACATCCACCAATTGCAACTGACTTGCAGATTCTTGCCTCAAAAGTTGGGCGAGTTCTTCTACACTAATTTGGTTAATTGGTTGATTCATTGAATAAGGGTGAAGGTATTCTAAACTGAGTTTTAGTATGTCTGTGCCGCGATCTCACGTCGCTAGTAGGAGGTTGAAAGCTAGCTTTTTGGCAATCTGGAATATGGTAACACTGGATACTTGGCTGAGATTTTTATAAAAAATCATGAACCGACGCTCTTTTTTCTATTCTCTAGCAGCGGGTGTGGTTGTGCTGCTGCTGATTGGTATCAGTGGCTATTACTGGATAGTCTCTCAAAGTCCGCTTACCCTGTTGCGCGGTGGTAGTCAGACGACACCAACAGCGGCTATGTTTGTCTCGAAACAAGCACCAGTGATGGTTTCCATGCTGGTGAATCCAGACAAATTAGAGTCGTTGCGACAACTGGTAACTCCTCCCTTAGAACGCAGGCGATCGCGCTCTGAACTTGAAGGGCTAAAAACCAGTTTGCTGGCTGACACAGGGCTGGATTATCGCCGCGACATCCAACCTTGGCTAGGAGAGGAAATCACCCTGGCTGTCACTAACGGGGATATTGATCGCGATCAAAGCAATGGTAAACAACCAGGATATCTTTTGGCGTTGACTACCAAAGATTCAACAAAAAGCCGCGAGTTTTTGCAGCTATTGTTTTCTAAACGAGCGATCGCTGGCAGAGAATTAGTTTCAGAACAATACAACGGCGTTAACCTGTTTTCTGACACTCAGCCAGCCGCAGCGAATTTACCAGAGACGACGAAAAAACTAAAATTAGCGAAACCGCCGCAACAAAACTATCTTGCTGGTGCAGTTGTGGGCGATCGCTTTGTTTTGTTTGCCAATCATTCTAAGGTGCTGCGCGAGGCAATCCACAATGTCCAAGCACCCGATCTCAACTTGACCAGTTCTAGTCAATATCAACAAGCTTTGAGTTTATTGCCTTCTGCGCGGATTGGTGTAGCTTTTTTAAATCTCCCCAGCGTAGCAGAGTGGCTGGGTAAGCAATTACAAACCCCGGCTTATAACAGCCAGATCGTTGCTTTAGAATTAAACCGTCAGGGATTATTAGCCGAAACTACATTCATAGCTTCCCCAGAGCAAGAAATAGCTTCTTCTGGTAAAATATCTGAACCTGTGAAGGCATTACAATACATACCAGCAGCAACAGGTTTGTCAATTTCAGGCTCGGATTTGAGCAATCTAGAAAAAACTGATTTAAACTCTTTGTGGCAACAAGTTGCAGCAGTTTTATCTGGTTCGGGCAATGACACTTCTAAATCGATTACCCGATCGCTAAACACACTGCAAACCCCTTGGGATATAGATTTATCACGAGATATCTTCAGTTGGGTCAAGGGAGAATATGCTTTAGGAATGCTACCCGATGCTGACGGCGCGACTCCTGATTGGATCTTTGTAGCAGAAAAAACTCCTGGGGTGGAACCAGGAATAGAACATTTGAATGCGATCGCACAAGACAAGGGACTGACTATTACACCCCTGTCTTTGGGAGAGCAAAAAATTTATGCTTGGACGCAGCTAGCAAATGCTCCAACTAGCGCCTCTGATGTAGATCGAGCATTGCTGACGTTTAAAGCAAAAGTTGAAGGCGTACAAGCAACCGTTGGCAACTATGCCATTTTAACCACTTCGGTTGAAGCAATGGATGCAGCATTAAAAGCTGCCAAAAGTGGTTCCTTCGTTGACAGTTCCCAATTCCAACCAAGTATTAAAGCGATTCCCAAACCAAATCAGGGTTATGTATATCTCGACTGGCAGAAGAGTCACGAGATTTTAGAGCGCCAAGTGCCGCTTCTCAAGCTGCTGGAAGTAGCTGGAAAACCATTTTTCCAAAACTTGCGATCACTAACAATTAGTAGCTACGGCGGCGACGCAGGAGTGCTTAAAGGCGGTATCCTGTTCCAGTTCAATCCCTGAATAGGGGCTAGGGGAAATGATGAATGATGAATGATGAATGATGAATTAGGTGTTAGGAGTCAGAACAAAGCTTTCTTATGCAGGGGGAAAACCACTCACCACTCACTTCAGCAATTGCTGCAATTCTTTCTTGTGACTTTTTTTTCATAATTCATCATTCATTATTCCCCAAAACACCAAGATAGAAAAACTACCAAACTGCCTAAAACTAACCAGTTGGGTAGGCTCAAGTGTCTGAGAAACTCTAGAGGAGTCAATACGAACACTTGAGTCAGCAGTGCGCCTGTAATTAACACAAAGATAATCACGATAAAGGGCTGCATATTTCCTCACAGGAGATTCAAGACAGCAGTTTGATCTTAAAGCTGTGATAGTTAAATCACACACCAACGCTAATATAGAAAATGTAATGTTCTGCTAAGGTGGGTAATTTCCCGTGCTATCTACCCTGCTTGCCGACTTTAAAATCATTTTTGAGCGTGACCCAGCTGCCCGCAACTGGCTTGAGGTGCTATTTTTCTACCCTGGGCTGCAAGCAATTCTATTCCATCGGGTTGCTCATCAGCTATATAAGCTTGGCATTCCCTTCATTCCCCGTTTAATTTCCTTCATAGCTCGATTTATAACGGGAATTGAGATTCATCCTGGCGCAGTCATTGGACGGGGCTTTTTTATCGATCATGGTATGGGAGTTGTGATCGGTGAAACAGCGATCGTTGGAGATAATGTATTGCTATATCAGGGTGTAACCCTTGGCGGTACGGGCAAAGAATGCGGCAAGCGCCACCCAACATTAGGGAACAATGTAGTAGTAGGCGCTGGTGCAAAGGTACTGGGAAATATTGAAGTCGGCAGTAACGTCAGGATTGGTGCTGGTTCAGTAGTTTTGAGGAATGTACCTTCTAATTGCACTGTTGTAGGTGTACCGGGGCGGATTATTTATCGTTCTGGAGTGCGGGTTGACCCCTTAGAACATGGTAGTTTGCCTGATTCAGAAGCAGAAGTGATTCGCGCTTTGGTTGACCGAATTGAGTCTCTCGAACAACAACTAGAAAAATTACAGCAACAACAGCCTGCTTATCAAGCTGCTTTGAGCGAGGCTAACTGCAAGTTGTCCAAAATTAAGTTACCAGAGGCGGAAACTCATGTTGCCGCTAGCTGTCAAATCAGAGATAAAGCAATTCAACAGTTTTTAGATGGTGCGGGAATTTGAATTAGGAGTCATCCGATTAAACCCACCCCTACTGACTATGGGTTAACTGATTGAACAGTCCAAGTTTGTTGGATTTGATCCAACTTATAAATAGTGCGATTTTGTGGTTCGCCGCGCAATTCTAGGCGATCCACTATTACTGGGTTGAGTAGCAGCAAGCAAAAATTGGCTAGAGGTTCGATCGCATTAGGTGGTGCTTGCTCAAATGCTGCATCAGCTTTTGGTTTACCCGGATCGGGCCAAGTGAATTGTAACCGCGTGGCATCACTCGTCTCTTGCCAGGCGGTTTGACGTGCTTGCTGTAAAACTGCGTCGGGATTGTCGGCTTTTACCAGTGTCAAATAGCCATGAAGGCGAAATTGTTCGCGTGTTTCGGGGAAGTACCAACAAGCTTCTGCCCAAGGTTGATGTTCAATTTGTTCGGGTTTTTGACTACGGGAATCAGTCACGAACTTGAGGCGATCGCTATCTGTCTGAAATCCGCGAAAAACAAGCGTCCGATTAGCTGGGCGGCCATCTGCCCTCACAGTTGCTAGTTGTAAATAACGCGCATAAGCAAGCCTGCGATTGAGGTGCAAGGCACGAGCTAGGGGCGATCGCCAGGGAGCAATAGACATCGTAAATTTAAGCCCCGCTAAGTGTACCGATCGCATCATTATCCTATCTAAATGAGCTTGCTAAGCAAGTTACAGATCCAGCTTAGATAAAGCGACTGCGATATTCTGCTTACTCAAGCCCATACCACACTATTGCACTCTTGAGTAATAAAGTCTTCCATACCTGGCTTAGCAGGGAAATTCAGCAACTGTAACGTCTCAGTAATTTCATTGATGCGAATAGCTCTCTTCTAAAATTCAACTACTTTAATATCTCAGTAATTACAACTAGATAATTAATAATCTTTAAATTTACAACCTACTAATAGCTGTATTTCTTCAGTATTTTTAGCAACCTGCTCATTTTATTTGCGAAAAACGCAATTTACTAAAAAATTAATACCTGCATTTGCTCAGTAATTTTAATTATA
>DATNQH010000008.1:0-22348 GCA_036704105.1 Leptolyngbyaceae cyanobacterium
AGTCTATTCCGGTATGGTTTTGACCACCTTCGCAGAATCGTTCTCAATCTGGAGCAAGAATCTAAGGGCTTCCTTAATACCCTAAGATTTTTGTCCTGTACTTAGAAAAATCAACACTTTTTCTTGCGCTTACCCTGCAACACGTGCGTGTAGCGTAGCGTTTAGACACCAAGAACGCCTAGAGGTTTAATAGTGGCTAAAAAATTAGACCAAATTCTTGTGATTGATGTTGAATCAACTTGCTGGCAAGATACACCACCAGTTGGACAAGAAAGTGAAATTATTGAAATTGGCGTTTGTACAGTTGATGTTGCTTCAGGAAAGCGGCTGGCGAGAGAAAGTATCTTAGTAAAACCAGAACGTTCAAAGGTAAGTGAGTTTTGCACTCAGCTTACTACTCTAACTCAAGAGCAAGTCGATAAAGGAATTTCTTTTGCAGCAGCTTGTGCAATTCTCAAGAAGAAATATTTCTCGCAGCAGCGAGTTTGGGCAAGCTATGGAGACTACGATAGAAGACAATTTGAAACACAGTGCTACTCTGGGAAAATTAGTTATCCTTTCGGTTCTAGGCACATCAATATTAAGACTTTATTTGCTATTATTCATGCTTTACCTTATGAAGTTGGTATGGCAGAAGCATTAGAATTACTCAATTTACCTCTTGAAGGTACTCATCACAGAGGTGAAGATGATGCTTGGAATATTACAAATATATTGTCAGAATTACTGTTAAAGACAAAAGCTAAAAAATAGATTTAAATTCCGTGACTTTTACCAACTACCCAATGTCGCCGGAAGAAACGGGATAAAGCTGACTCCTCCAAAGATAAATAAATTGGTCTTCCGTGAGGACAAGTACGAGGGTTACGGGTGCGTTGCCATTGATCAAGAAGAGTCTGCATTTCTTCTAAACTTAGAGGTGTACCGTTACGGATCGCACAGCGACAGGCAGTTGCTACTTGAGCTGCTTGTAAGTCTCCACCTAAACTGAGTTCTAATAGTGCATTAGCACAATCTTCTCGCTGTTGTAACATGGCTGGGGCGTTGCGAATTGCCCACATTTGTTCGCCAAAAGGTTCTACTTCAAAATCCAAGCGTTCGAGTTGGGATAACTGGGCGAAAGAGAGATTGTTGAGAATTGCTGCTGGTTCCAAGGGTATTAGTTGCCAGCGATCGCACAATTGTTCATACAACACTCGCTCATGGGCGATGTGCTGTTCTACCAACCACATTCCCGTCGGATGTTCTGCCAGGATATACATATTATGAACCTGGGCGATCGCTTTTAAGGGATATGAGTTTAACTCCCCCTTCCCTTGCAGGGAAGGGGGTTGGGGGGTTAGGTGTTCTGGTTGAATCGAGCGCCTCGTACCGTAGATGCCTTTTTCTTCTGCTACTTTGATTAATTTACCTAAGTGCGAACTGTGGACAGCCTCTGGTAAAGTAGCGGCATTGAGGCGAAGAGCTTGCTCGATCGCCTTTTGGATTTGCTCTTGCCAGTAGCTTAAATTGTGCAGATAAATTTCTGCCTTGGCAGGCTGACGGTTCCAGTTAACTTGATGAGGAGCAATGCGTAAATGTAGGAAACAAACTGGATAGCGATCGCGTGGTAATGTCCGTGCCGTAGCTGTGAGGATCGTTTGTTCTAATTCCGGCGACTTCACCATGCGCCCATTTACCGCCACTCGTACCCAATCTGGGCGATGACGATGACATCTATCTGGTAAACCTATAACCAATTGAAGTGCCGATTTCTCCCCCTGCACCCCCTGCTTCCCCTGCACTCCCTGCTCATCTTCACTCCTTGGCGTGGGTACTTCAACCTTGAGGTGCTGCAAATCACTTAAACGTACCTGACGAAGAATTTGAGGTAGTAAATGCCCTGTTGTTGCTCCTGGACAAAGGGTGAACCATTCGCGCTCGTTCTGCCAAACTTGCCAAGTAACGTGGGGATGACATAAGGCAATTTGCTGAATTGTAGTTTGTACCGCTTTCATTTGTTGTGCCACTGATGGCATACCTTGACGGCGTTCAGCCCAAGCGGCAAATAAGTTGGAGACGGTGACAACTGTACCAGGTGCGATCGCTACTGTTTTCACCTGCGCCGCTTGTCCTTGGGAGTCATAAACAACGCGCCAACCTTCATTGACGATCGCGCTGCGGCTGTAAATTTCCAACTCTGCAAGCTGTGCTAGGCTATGCAATGCTTCGCCCCGAAATCCCAGACTAACGATTTTCCATAAGTCTTCACAGTTACGAATTTTACTGGTGCTATGAGCAGTTGCTGCCGCCTTTAGGTTTAACAAGTCCATACCGCAGCCATTATCAGCCACACGCACCCGCCACTGCTGGGGCGATAGGGAAACTACAACCCGCGTTGCTTTGGCATCGAGGGCATTTTCTACAAGTTCCCGTACTACAGCCGCTAGAGAGTCAATTACTTCTCCAGCTGCAATCAGATTTACTACCTCTGAAGGTAAAGGCTGAATACCAATCATACCATCCAGCTTAAAGGAGACGCGATCGCTTTTTGACCGCCATAACCATACCACTACTGTTGTGAAGATTTTATTGTAATTTTGTATCAGATCTTAAAAATGTGGATTTATTAGCATCAGCGCTAAACAAATCGATAATTATCTTCACCTTATTTAGCTTCTAAATCTGCTAAGCGCTTGAGTATAAGATGTTTTTGGTTTGCTGACAGCTAATTGAGTTGCTAACTATTCCTCTAGCAAGAAATTTTGTACGTTCTTTCTTTAGAAAGATCGTTTGAAGTTGTATTCCCTGGTACATTGCAGAACAATAGAATTTAATCAGGAATTACTATGAGCAACAATCCTTTAGGCGGCATTATTCCCCCTCAGCCACCAATCGATACACCCCAATCTAACGCTCATGAACTTAAATCTCGCCTAGAATGGGGCGAACCAGCTTTCACAATTCTTGATGTGCGAGATCGTGATGCTTACAATGACGGTCACATTCTGGGATCTATGCCGATGCCAGTAGATCAATTGGTAGAACGGGCAGAGAGCCTGGCTAAGAGCCGCGATATCTACATTTACGCCGAAACAGACGCAGAAGCTGCCCAAGCTGCTTCTCAACTCCGCTCTGCTGGATTTGAACACGTATCAGAATTAAAAGGTGGTCTGCCTGCATGGAAGGCGATTGGTGGCCCTACAGAAGGCATTGTCGAGTCAAGAACTCCCGCAGGCGCAGATGACTACAATGTTGTATCTCGCCTACAAAATCACGCAGAAACTCAGAAAAAAGACGTATAGTCATTTGTCAAGAGTCGTTGGTTTTGAACAAATAACATAGATGCATAGCGGCTTGCCATTCGCTGACTTTATGCCGCTGGCGTGTGCGCTTGATAAAGGACAAAGGAAAGATATAAGCAATCCTTGCTATAAAAAGCACTCCCACCCCGGATATTTTCGAGGTGGGATATTTATTTTTACTTAAATTGTAATTTGTCAAGAGCCATTAGTTCTGAACATAAAACGAAGGGTAAATAAGTTAGTTAAATTTTTGATCAAAATAAATGGCTAGTTGTAAAAACGTTGTTACATTTTGGCAAGCTGTATAGCAACCCGCGTCGAATTCGTAAATCTTTCGTATAGTTATTATTAGTTATTAGTCATTAGCCATTTGTACAAACTCCGCTTGGACTAATGAGAACTTTCACGAGTATTTCACAACTGAAATAGGATTGCTATCTATAGATTATCCAATTGAGCCACTGTGCTAGTAAACTAGTTACTAGTGGAACTAGTGGCTAGAAAGCAATGAATAATTTAGGAGCTTAATCATGCCAGCGGCAGTAGGAGTAATTGAGACGCTGGGGTTTCCGGCTGTCTTAGCAGCAGCAGATGCAATGGTCAAAGCTGGCGCAGTCACGGTGGTATATTACGGTCTTGCAGAAAGCGGTCAGTTTTTAGTTGCCGTTCGGGGAAGAGTGTCTGAGGTAAACATAGCTGTGGCGGCTGGAATTAAGGCAGCGGAGGAAGCGTACGGCGGTAAGGTCATTACTCACTACACTATTCCTAATCCCACTGAAAATGTAGAAACAGTTTTGCCAATTCAATACACCAGAAAATCTGAACCGTTCCGAATGTGGTGATGCACCTGCGCTGCTCGTCACGCACGTAAAGCATGAGAAACTTTCACAGGCATTGCTGCGTCAACTAACGTATTGCACTCCAGCTTTGTCACAATGTATTGTGAGCCTGCGTAGAATTATTTCTTAGCTCTAAGCAATACATTCTTTACTTTATTAGGAGATTAACGGTGCCACAGGCAGTTGGATCGCTTGAAACGAAGGGTTTTCCTGCTGTGCTAGCAGCAGCAGACGCAATGGTCAAAGCCGGACGAGTAACCTTAGTTGGCTATATTAGGGTTGGTAGCGCCCGCTTTACAGTCAACATTCGGGGTGATGTCTCTGAAGTGAAAACCGCGATGGCGGCTGGAATCGATGCTGTAGAAAAAGTTTATGGCGGTACGCTTGAAACTTGGGTGATTATTCCGCGTCCCCATGAGAACGTGGAAGCAGTTCTGCCGATCGCCTATAGTGATGAAGTTCAACAGTACCGAGATGCAGTTGAACAGCCCATAGTCGGCAGATAAGTTCACAAGTTATGCAGGATGCTGAATTATGAATCATGAACTATGAATTCAGCGTTCAGCATTGCTGCATTTATAATTTTTTATCATGTCTCGCGTCTCCATCATCATTCCGACACTAAATGAGGTCAAGTATATAGGGCGTACTCTAAGGCAGTTAAGTATACTCGATCCTCCCGCTTGGGAAGTGCTAGTCGTAGATGGTGGAAGTGAAGATGGGACAGCCGCGATCGCCGCATCAGCCGGAGTGCGCTTAGTGCTTAGCGATCAAAGTGGGCGCGCCGTGCAAATGAACCGAGGTGCAAGAGTCGCAACTGGAGAAGTTCTTTGCTTCCTACACGCCGATACTTCGATTCCAGACGATATTGTGGCAGTAATCGAGCAAACTTTGGCAGATCGAAGAGTTGCTGGCGGCGGGTTTATTTCCCTCATGGCTGGTGTCAAGAAAACGCGGTGGGGAGTGTCGCTACATAACTATTTGAAAACTTACTACGCCCCTTTACTATTCCGCCCCCACTTATTTTTTAGAGGATTGCGCTTACTATTTGGCGATCAAGTAATATTTTGTCGCCGCACCGATTTTTGGGAATGTGGAGGCTTCGATACTGCCTTACCAATTATGGAAGAAGCCGATCTATGCTTAAAGTTAGTGCGACGCGGACGCATTCGTCAAGTAAATCGAATTGTACAAAGTTCTGATCGCCGCGTCGCCCGTTGGGGAGCTTTAAAAGCTACTGCTATATATCTTTACATTGGCTTTTTATGGGGTGTTGGTGTTTCGCCCACATACCTGAAGCGGTTTTATCAGGAGATTAGATAATTACTGGGCGGATCGCTTGGTGTCGCTGCGGATCTTTGAGTTGAATTAATATTTTCGTTATTAGGCAAAAGCCCAGTAACGTCAGTCAAGAGACAATATTTGAGTTTAAGCTGATAAGCAAAAATTACCTAAATACTGCCACCTTATACAGCAGCACTAACAATTATTTTTCCTACATTTTTCATAGGTATTGCGATTAAAAATGTAGGCGGACATTGCCCACCTTACTACAAAGAAATTGTTGAAGAATGTAAATGTTAGAAAAGTAAGTTTGCTGCGCCCCAGTAAAGCACGAGGAACACTATAAGTCCTAGCCACAAATAAAGTCTGTTCATAGGTAGGAGCGTAAAACTAGAGAAGTTTTTGCCTGTCTGACTATCCTCATCCTAGTTATTGCCAAGGAACAGCAACATCTATCACTAGTATAATTTCTGCCTTGACAAAATTTGAGAAACAAGATAGAAAATCGCCAATTATCTGTAAGAGCGTGCAACGCCATATAATGACGATGGTTTCAACAAGATAAGGCTTGCCACGAACATTTTCGGATGTTAACGTCGATTAGCTAGCTAGAAGTAGGAGGTAAACATAACCCAAACTATGAAGCAAGAGCTTTTGAAACTGTTTGGTTGGATGACTGCTACATCTGGATTGTTCAAACTGCCGAATCGAGAGATGCTAAATCTTGCGTTTATAAAAATCCAAAATCCAAAATCACGCCACTTCCTCCACTTGGGGAGCCACCCCTGTGCGCGGGTTCCCCGCGTTGAAGGGAGTGGCGTGAGACCCCAAGACCGGAGTGGCTCCAAAATCCAAAATGGTATTAGCCTCACGCTAGTCTCATGTTTGCTTTCATCCCTCATCCCTATTTCTGTCTTGTCTGCACCACCAAGAAAACCAAACTCTTCAGTAGAGTGTGAAATTTTGGTTGTAGGTGGTGGACTTGCAGGTGTCGCTACAGCTTATGAGGGTTTATTAGCAGGGCGAACCGTTTGCCTAACTGAAATCACTGACTGGTTGGGAGGACAGATTTCTGCTCAAGGTACATCAGCACTGGATGAGCGAGACACACAGCGATCGCTATTATTTTACTCGCGCGGCTACCTAGAATTACGAAAGCAAATTGAATCCAAGTACGGTAAGTTGAATCCCGGTAACTGCTGGGTAAGCGATTCTTGTTTTCTTCCTAGCGATGGAAATAAAATCCTCTCACAGGTGTTGAAAGATGCTGCCAAAAAGGGTAAAGGAACGCTCAAATGGTTTCCTTCTACTGTGGTGAAGCAACTGGAAATAACCCCCCCTACAGGGCGGGATTATAGGGGGGGTGGACAAATAATTCAAAGCGCGATCGCTATTCAACATCGACCAGTCAAAGGCGCACCACCTCTCAACACTTACCCTCTGTCTCAAACAATTAAAGATTCCTACGCTTTTGAAAACTCGCCTCGATTTGAAAAGACGATTCTGCGGTTCGTTCCTTTAGATAGGCAAGAGGCAAAAGGATCGAAGCTAGAGGGAAAAGCTCCAAAATGGTATGTAGTGGATGCTTCTGAAACTGGGGAAATAATTGCTTTAGCTGATGTACCCTATCGCTTGGGAATTAATGCCCGTTCTTACTTAGAACCTTCTGCTTCTAGTGCCACTGATGATCCTTACTGCACCCAAGGCTTTACTTACACATTTGCAATGAAGGCACTTGAGGAACCTATAAGCCGCAGGATTCCTCAATTTTATAACCAGTATGCTCCATATTATAGCTATGAAGCGCCGCGCTTGGCAAGCTTTCCCTTAATTTTCACCTACCGCCGGATTTGGAGTCCAAAAAAGGGCGAAGCAAGTAAATTCGGCAATTTCAAGTTTGATGCTCCTGTTCCAGGTGATATCTCAATGCAAAACTGGACGTGGGGTAACGACTATCGTCCTGGTACTGCCGCAGACAACTTAATTTATACTCGCGATCAGCTGCAAGCCACTGGTCAACTGCAACCAGGGGGATGGATGGGCGGACTGCGGGTGGAAAGTCTACGTAAGGCGGAAGAAAACGCTAAGGGCTTTTTTTACTGGATCGTAGCTGGAACTACTGATTCTCAACTGGGCGATCAAGTCAAGCAGCCACAACCAAATAATCGCTTTCTATCTGGATTAGATTCGCCAATGGGGACAATACATGGTTTATCTAAGTATCCTTATATGCGGGAAGGAAGACGCATCATTGGCAGACCTAGCTGGGGTCATCCCGAAGGCTTTAGCTTGTGGGAAATCGATATTTCTCGCCGCAACTACAAAGACGACTACTACCGTCAGACTTTACCACCAGATGTGTATCGCCGTTTAAAAGCAGCACTGGCAGGACTGGAAACAACAGCTGCGATCGCAGGTACTAAGTCTCCAGAAGAAGTCATGCAGCGTAAGCGCTCTACCATTTTCCCTGATTCTGTAGGAATCGGTCACTATGCGATCGACTTCCATCCCTGCATGACTTTAAGTCCCCCAGAACTCCCAGGTAACACCGAAAGAGAGGGTGAAAGAAGAGGCGCAGGTCAAGCTTATCCTTTCCAAATCCCCCTACGGGCGATGATTCCGCAAAAAATAGATAATATGCTGGTAGCAGGTAAAAGTATTGCTACTAGTCATATTGCTGCTGCTGCCTATCGAGTGCATTCATTTGAATGGTCATCGGGTGCAGCAGTAGGAACTACAGCTGCTTTTGCCTTAGATGAGGCTTTAGCGCCTTACCAACTAGTAGATCGATTGCCGCTATCAGAACCAAAACTGGAAGCCTTACAACGCCGCTTGCAAGCAAATGGCAACCCCATTGCCTTTCCTGATACCTCAATTTTCAATCAGAACTGGGAGGACTGGAAGTAAGGCTAAAGTATGAAGTCTGAAGGCTCAAGGCTGAAGTATTAAAGATTAAATTTTATACTTCATACTTCATACTTTTCTAGTTCCTAGTAAAATTTAGTTTTATTAAGTTATATCTATATTAATAGTGTTATGAATAGGGTAATTTCAGCAGGTGTTTACCAAATGGCAACGGCTCCAACGGTAGCTCCGAACCGCTCGACTCAAAATACCCAAAAGCTATATCCTAACTACAAAGTCATTGTGTTAAACGATGATTTCAACACATTCCAGCACGTCATAGAGTGCTTGATGAAGTATATTCCAGGGATGAGTGGCGATCGCGCTTGGGAACTTACTAATCAAGTACACTATGAAGGTCAAGCTATTGTTTGGGTCGGACCTCAAGAGCAAGCGGAACTTTACCACCAGCAACTGAGACGTGCGGGTTTAACAATGGCACCTCTGGAAGCAGCTTAAATAGCTTAAATTTATTATGGGAAATCCCGCCAGTGGTAGATTAGTGCTAAATCACTCTACCCACATTTCTGGTTTAATCCAAGTTTTAGAACGCCTGATAAAGCTAGGCGGTATTCAAACTATTACACCAGGAGTAATTGGGCGGGTTAGAGGTCATGTACCCGCAATGCAACTGCGGATATCTGTACCACTTCGAGGTGGATTTAAAGTTATAGCGCGACAAGGCAAGACCGTGCAAGAGGTGTTCATCCTGACCACTTTAAATCGGGATGAACTGGAGCAGGCGATCGCTAGTATTCTGAAAAATAATTAATTAGCAGTTCGCAATTAAACAATCCAGTTGCTTCAATGCTATCGGTTAAAACCAGAGGTTAGAAACAACGGTTTTACAATTGCGAATTGCGTTCACGAAGTGTAGCGAAGCGTTTATTGCGAATTGCGAATTGTTTTTGTCACTCTTCCACTTGCCGTACAGCAAAGCGGTGCATAGGTAGACAGAGGATGCAGGCAAAAGTCAAAAAGTATGACAAGGCGCAAGTAATCTTCAAACTTAGCAGCACCATTTCCCAATCGGGTAAAACAACTTTTTGGATGCCATAAGCAATGCAGTATACCAGCCAATAAGTAAAGCTCATCCGCAACAGAATTTCCTCTGTTTCTTCCAAGTCATTCGCTTGCGGATTTTTAGTATCTGAAAGTAAAAATAGACCAGCGACACAAGCAGCAAAAGATAAAACAACAAACAAACCGTGCAAACCCTGCAAACTTTGCCAAGTTAAAAAATTTTGCATCTGCATATAGCTGTAGATTCCAAAGCTTTTCCAATTCCAATCAGTCTAAAGGAATAAGTGCCTTAGTATACAAAAATGGTTACAAACTGCAATACAGTACCGGAAAAATTGTAAAGAAATGCAACAGATAGAGTGGTGAGAGGAAAGACACCGGGCGCTGAGGATGAAGGTAATGGCTCTATTTAGTATCGGTACCCTGCTGTAGTTTTTGGAGTTTTTGTTGTAGCGCTTCGGTAAGTTCGCGTTCAGTATTGTACTGCTGCATCACAGCTTCATGTTTGGCAAATTGAGTAGCGATCACAGCTAACAACTCATCTGCGGTGAACGGTTTAGTAAGATAATCATCTGCACCCAATACGGTTCAGTTAAGGTTTAGGCGGTACTGAGAATGCGAAAAGTGGGAGCCTTAACTCGATGTCCGGTTCCCCTGTGATCTGGCTTTTTAGAGGGAAACTTGGATACCCGCTTTTTGACGACTCTAGGATTGCTTCTGTTAACTCGTTCCGGCAACGGCTCAGACAAAATTTCTCTGATTAACCAGGAGAAAAAAGGGGTAGTTCTTCTGAGTGTAACCTTTGGAACTTTGGCAGGGCACGGCGAATTACTCGTAGCGTCCCTGTAAAACTCAAACGTAGCGGTGCTATATTGGCTTCTTTAGCTGCTTGGAACATTAATAATCGCACCGCCCAATGTCCCAGCAACCAGCCATAGACCTCTTGTATCACCTCACGAGGATTAAGAGAGCGAATCGGAGTTTTACGTCCTAAAAGATGTGTTTTAATTTCATCAATTGTGTTTTCAACTTCAAGAGCGTTGATGATATTCTACTGCCAGTAGAGTCGCTGGAAATTGTTCGATGTTTAAAAGACTGGTAATCAAACGATATGTCAACTGCTCTGGTGGCTTGTCAGGATGTTCAATTGTGTACTCAATTACTCGTACTTGAATCGGTTCACATCCTCGCTTTCGTAGTTTACCAGATGGGTAAATCGCTCCTCAAATAAGACCCATCAGCCAAGGGGTCTTCTACCGAAAACTTAACGTTAGCTGGAATTCTGCCCAAATAGTCACATTTTTTGGCTAGACTGGCTTGTACCATTGCGTAGGAATGCAGACCTCTATCCCACATTAGTAGCATTCCCGGTTCAACAGAACGCAATAATTTTAATGACCTCGCTCGCTCTCCCATCCGATATGGACACATTAAAGCATCAAATATTAAATGTGTCCCCGCTTCAATCAAAATGACCAATCTTACTTTTGGAAATGCAGCTTGTGTACCAGGGCGACATGGGGGACGACCAAAAACTCTAGCATTTTCATCACTGTCTGGGATATCGAAGCAGGTGCCATCAATCACCACTATTCGTAATCCGTTTAGAAAGGCTCCCAATGTGTCCTCTGTCGCCATTGGCTGTACCAACTGATGAAACAACTGGCTCATTACTCTTGGTTTCAACCTTTGTCTTGCTTGAGTTATTGCTGATTTGCATGGAACCCGCCAATATTTACCTACCTTCACCCATGCTTCCGCAAGACCATCAATTAAGTTCTTGAGGACATCTCGCATTGAGTCTCTTGACCATAGACTCATGGCAATTACAAGACAAACTACCAATTGTGCTGGTAAAGAGCGATTCCGCTTCTCCGAGGCTTTCGTCTAGCGCGATCGCCTGCTCAATTGCTGTTGGTGGGATAGCTGTCTCTATCGCTTTGAGTAGGTCACTACTTTGTATAACAGGAGACAGCAGCGAGAAATCCTTGAGATGCACCACACTTAATTTCTATTTTTGGGAACAAAGATTAATTTACACGAGTTTCAGCCTTAACTGAACCGTATTGAGACAGGAGACAGTTTTCTCCTTCTGACAACTGACTCCTGACAACTGACTTCCTTTAACGACTATTTTTTGTGCAACTTAAATGAACATTAGCTTATCAATTAGACTAACCAGAGCAATTGGAGTTCCACAAATGTGTGCAGCCAGACAAGTAAGATCGTCAAACGCTGCTTCAGGAAGAGTATCAAGTATCTCGTACTGATAAAGTGCATTAATCCTGAGCGCTTCATCGTCAGGTAGAGGAGCTTTGATCATAGCTTGCCTACTTTTACTGGAATACAACCCTTGCGTTTTGCTTGATAGGGAGGAAAGCTGATTCGACTTTCACCTAGTATTCCCAAAAGTAAGATTAAGTTAATGCTTGTATTACCTAAATGTCGGCGTAATGCCTAGTCCTTCCACTTGTGGCAATAATGGGATGAATGGCGACTCATATCATCAGGCGAAGCAACACACGCTTCTATCGTAGGAGGAAACCAAACAGCGCTGTTCGCTCCTTATGGTAAAATAGATCAATAAAGGCTGATTCCAATAGTACGACCGCACCGCTAAGACTGCTACTTACTTTTCATACTTTATACTTCTTTTCAGCATTCGGGGTTTTCGCAAGCTCCAATACTCACCCAGCTACTAGAACCATCTTCCCAATGCTCTTTTTTCCATATAGGGGCATTATGTTTGAGGGTATCAATTGCATACTTACAAGCGGCAAATGCCTCGGAACGATGGGGACAGCCTACTGCTACTAAAACGCTGATTTCACCAATTTGCAAGCGTCCAATGCGATGGTGGATCGCTAAGCGTTTCACATCAGGCCACTGTTGGCGAATATCGGCGGCAATTTGACGAAATACCTGCAACGCCATCGGTTCATATGCCTGATATTCTAGCGCTACTACTGGTTTACCATCGGTTTGATTGCGCACCATGCCACTCATAACTACTACAGCCCCATTACCAGGCTCGTCTGCTAGGGCGTAGACTTCTTCTAGAGATAGAGGTGCAAAGGCGATCGCAAAACTATCTTCTGCTCTAGCTGAAATCAAAGAAGCTAAATTAGTAGTAACTCCAGAATTGCTCATTCGGCATCAGTGATCAAAACGACTAAATCTATTGTGCCTCGATCTGAGTACGGCGTGAGGAGTTATTCAGTTGTCAGTTAACTGTTAACTATTCAATTTAAACTTTTATTTTTCCGGAAAAATTTCGATTTTCATCTAAAGCTAGATAAGCTAATGTTCACTCCCTTTGCATAAAAGATAGTCGTTAAAGGAGTCAGTTGTCACCCCGTCAAATTGTTTCCTGTCTCCTGTCTCCTGTCTCCCTCTCATTACAGATATGCACGCTTTCATGACGATTAGCTTGATATTCGTGTTTTTTTTGTCAACCCGATCATAAATTTTTTAGTATAAATACTTAAGTAGATACTATAAATTAAATTGATTTATGATTAGATAAATAAAGTTATATAAAGCGATTTATTTCAATTTTCTTGTAAAAGTACTACTATAGTTAGAGGTAAGATTTATTTGTTTTTGCTTCAAAGCTAGCAGAGCCAAGAAAAGTGGGTATACTTTGAATCAAACAGGAGTATTAGGCGATGAAAAAATTAATTTTCTCTGAATTAAAAATATTAGGTAAAAAAGTAGTAAAACCAAATTAGTAAAAACAGTACAAACTGACTAAAAGCTTTTTTTAAAAGCCAAACGATTTAGTGTCAAAAGCTTTCTTTAGGTTCGTCATTCAGAATAGGAACAATTTATGATAGCTGTCCTGCCAAAAAATGAAGCAGTGAGGCTTAAGGCCCTGCAAGATTATAAAATTCTCGATACTGAACCTGAAGCTGACTTCGACGCGATCGCTCGTTTAGCTGCGTATATTTGTGGCGCTCCAATTGCTTTAATTAGTTTAGTTGATCGCGATCGGCAGTGGTTTAAGTCAATGGTAGGTCTGAGTGTAAGGGAAACTCCTCGCGATCTAGCTTTCTGCGGCCATGCGATTTTGCAAACAGAGAGGTTATTAGTTGTCCCAGACGCTTTGGCTGATGAGCGATTTGCCACTAATTCGCTAGTTACTTCAAGTCCGTATATCAGATTTTATGCAGGCGCACCGCTTGTTACTCCACAAGGCTTGGCAATCGGAACATTGTGTGTAATTGACTACGTGCCGCGAGATTTAAATCCCGAACAGATAGAGGCGTTACGAGTTTTAAGTCACCAAGTCATCACTGAACTAGAGCTAAGGCGTAAATTAACTGAGTCCAAACAAGCAGAGGAAAAAATCCGCGAACAAGTGGCTTTGCTTGATGTGGCAACAGATGCGATCTTGGTGCGAGATTTAAGCCACCGTATCTTATTTTGGAATAAAGGTTCGCAGCGGTTGTACGGTTGGCAGGCAGAAGAAGCGATCGGTGAAAATGCACTGGAGTTGTTGTATAAAGATGTTCCAAACCTGGAAGTGGCTTTAAAAACAGTCATTCTGGTGGGTGAGTGGTCAGGTGAGTTGAATAAAGTCACAAAATCTGGCAAGGAAATTATTGTTGAAAGCCGTTGGACTTTGATGCAGGATGAAAAGGGGCAACCAAAATCAATCCTTTGCGTCGATACTGACATCACACAGAAGAAACAACTAGCAGCCCAATTTTTGCGCGCCCAAAGATTGGAAAGTATTGGCACTCTCGCAAGTGGCATTGCCCACGATTTGAATAATGTATTAGCGCCGATTCTGATTTCAGCGCAACTGTTGCAGCAAAAAATCTCAGACGAACGAAATCAGCAGCTGCTCAAGACAGTAGAAAATAATGCAAAACGAGGAGCATCTTTAATTAAGCAAGTGCTGTCGTTTGCGCGTGGAGTCGAAGGTAAGCATACAATTTTGCAACTGAGGCATTTAATTACAGAGTTTAAGCAGATTATTAAACAAACCTTCCCCAAATCGATTTCTGTTTACACGGATGTACCAGCAGATCTTTGGACTGTCTCTGGAGATGCTACCCAACTGCATCAGGTACTGATGAACCTTTGCGTTAATGCTCGTGATGCGATGCCCAAAGGTGGCACATTGAGTATTACTGCTGAAAACGTTTTGATTGATGAAAACTATGCCGCGATGCATCTGGAAGCGAAAGTTGGTTCCTACATTGCGATCGCAGTAACGGATACTGGCATGGGGATGTCTGGGGAAGTTGTGGAAAGAATTTTTGAGCCATTTTTCACCACCAAAGAGTTGGGCCAAGGCACAGGGTTAGGTTTGTCTACGGTTATGGGCATTGTCAAAGGTCATGGTGGATTTGTGAATGTCTGTAGTGAAGTAGGCAGAGGCACGAAATTTAAGGTGTATTTGCCAGCAGTAGGGGTAAAGGAAAACCAGCCATCGCCCCAAGTCGAAATACCGCGAGGCAATGGAGAATTAATTTTGGTGGTGGACGACGAAGCCCCAATTCGAGAAGTTACCAAAATCTCGCTGGAAAGCCATAATTATAAGGTGCTGACAGCTAGTGACGGGATTGAGGCGATCGCGCTATACGTGCAGCATCGCCATCAAATTAGTACGGTGTTAGTCGATCTAATCATGCCATCGATGGATGGATTCACTACGATTCGGACGTTGCAAAAACTTAACCCTCAAGTCAAAGTTATTGCCATGAGTGGACTTGCCTCAAATGCTCAAGTGACAGCTAGTTTGGGTAGTGGTGTCAAAACATTTTTGTCTAAACCTTACACAACTGGGGAATTGCTCAAAGCGATCAACGAGTTGCTGAATGCAAAATCAATCGCAAGTAATTGGTAATCGGTTTTTTGCCAAACAAAGGCAGCTATGCCCAGAAGCACGGGTGGTGGACTCTTTCCCAAGGCTACCCAGCATCACTAAATCTGCCTGGGCTTCAAACTCTTGGAAACTATCTACCAGGAAGCCTGTGTGATGGCTGAATTTAACGTTGCTCAATTTCTGGGTAGCAAAAAAATGCTCTGCATCCTGAAGAATCATCGGTGCATAGAAGAATTCTTTTCATGATTGTATTGATGATGGGTGTGGTCAAAACCTGTTGGTAAGCTGTAGCGTTTAAAAAAGGTAATTCGTTGTCATGGCAAATAAACGTGGAAAATCGCTATTCATAAGCTAATCGTCATGAAAGCGTGCATATTTGTAATGAAATGGAATCAGCAATAGCACTCGTCACGAATATTGCCTTAAAAAATACTGGCAGCCTTCTTTGGGATGTCTGTTGGTAGTAAAGCGAATATATCGGGTAAAAAGGGCTGCCAGTATTTTTGGCATCGGCTCCGTCAGGAGACAGAATGCGGTTTGAAATCCTGGCTCCTGACTCCTGACTCCTGACATCTTTAACGACTATCTTTTATGCAAAGGGAGTGAACATTAGCTTACCTACGCGGCTCAACCAACTACTTTTGACCACACCCTAATGAATCTTCTCAAGTTGCATGGTCTACCGCCTGCCATAACCAACGCGCTTTGCGGTTTTGATTGCTATAGCCTAGTAGGCAAGAGCAACATCTAATACGCTGGACACAGCCTCAAACATTACGCTCGTGATTTCTTTGTTAGAGTTACAGTTGCAAGAGAAGTATTTGCCATAACTGCTTGAAAATTAATCTGCAACTGTTCCGTAACGCCACCGTTTAATTGTAATGTTAACTCGCTCATCCCACTAGCTCAGATGGCATTACAATCAAGATTGCTAGTGTAAGATTGCGGCCGTCTCTGCTGGCGAATAACTCTTATATCAGCAGCGATACCAAGGCAGATACAAGCACTTGGCACTACTATTGTTTCCAAAATTTGCTCAACAATAGCACCTGCTTTTAATTCTTTAAGGACAAGTTGATTAAGCAGATATGGCTGTTGGACTTAGTCACGAATTTAACATATATATTCCCTAGAGCTAGCTCTAAGTTAAGTTCATCTTTACATGAACTCGGTATTATGAGCAATTCGTAGTTCTTGTTACAGTTCGTGTTAGATTTGGCGCTTGAATCCGTAAACTGTGCCATAACTTTCGTAGTCTTTCCCTGGAACCAATCAAGCATCGAAGCTGAATTGAAAAAGCAGGAGAAAGCAAACATGACAACTCGGTATGGCAAGACTGGTTTTGGCATCATCAGCCCAATGAAAGAGAGTGATACCTTGTATGGTTGGTTGGGCAGAAGGTAGCAGTGGTGGATTGTGGTTCGATGTAGACGGTAACGGTTCCACAGCAGCAGTAGAGCTAATCTATTTACCTCCAGATCTTGCTATCACTTACAAGCACATTTTCCTGAATGCATAAATCAAGATTATTCTGACTTTTTTGAACTAATACACAAAGGGATAAATAAACCACTAGCCATATAACCACAAAGATATGCGCTTCTGAATAACAAATACCCGCGCATTAGGAAGCAGGTTTATTTTTGACCTTCACTACTAGTTATAACCAGCGTAAACCGGAGGTGAAAAGCACTCTTTGTTTTGGCAATTTATTCAGTTTTCGTTAGGTATTTTTAGCTTGTTTTCATTAATTTGAAGTCTTAAACAGGAGAACATGGTAATGAACTTACATCAAAGCTTTGGGATAGTAGCTATAAGTTTAAGCTTGAGCTTATCGGCAATTGGAGAGGTTAATGCTAAACCTAATAACTTTATATTTACTAAGATTGCTGACACCAATGGTAAACTTAGTTCTTTCTTTAGCGGTGCTTCCATTAATAATAAAGGAACTGTAGCTTTTGGGGCAAATTTAGATGCGGGAGGACAAGGTATTTACGCCAGCAACGGCAGGATAACTAAAACTATTGCTGATACTAATGGCTCTAGTGGTACCTTTACCCGCTTTACGTATCCTACTAGTGATAGCAGTGGCTTTTCGTTTTTCCCCGATCCAATTTTCGCTGTTACCCCTTCGATTAATGATAAAGACACTGTAGCTTTTGTGTCTGTTGATTCTAGGAATTTAGCGACTCCTAAGCCAGGCGCAATTTTCACAGGCGATGGTAATTCATTGCCTGTCCCGGTTCCAGTTGTCTCAGGCTTATTTAATGGTCCGTTTGCTGCTGGATATCCTTCAATTAATAATGCTGGAACTGTAGTGTACTTAGGAATAAATTTCAGAAATTTTGGAATTCTCACCAGTGATGGCAGGTTGATAGATTTTGAGTCTGATGGCAGAGCAGGCACTGTTGATTCTCCTACAATTAACGATACTGGAACCATAGCTTATCGGCGGCAATCTTCTGGCTCTCGCTTCCAGATTCTCAGTAATAGCGGTACACAGAACAGCAACATTATTTACGAAAATATTTTTCCTTTTTTCGTTGGTACACAATACTTTGGTTTTAATTCACCTTCGATTAATAATGCTGGAGTTGTTTCTTTTGTTACTGTCCCAGAAGCGGACAAATTTGAAGGTTTCCAGGGGGGAACATTAAATCCAAAAAAAGCAATTGTACTCAAAAGTAACGGTGTTAACACAATCACTGTTGCTGATACGAGTGGTGACTTTAGTAGCTTTGGAATTATGGGCATTCCTGGCGGCGATACTGCTATTTATAATGCTACTTCGATTAACGATAGCGGGAATGTAGCTTTTTTAGCTGATTTAGATACAGGCGGCGAGGCAATATTTATCGAGCGTAATTCAGTTCAAGAGCGAACAATTGCTACTGGTGATTCTCTATTTGGTTACACGGTAGTAGATTTGACTTTGAGTCGTGAAGGATTAAACGACCGCGGTCAAGTAGCCTTTATTGCTAAATTAGCTAATAATACTGAAGTAGTTGTCCGCGCTAATCCTAAGCGTCAGTTAAGGTAGGATTGCGATGACTCAAGGCATATATTCATCTCTGCCTAGATTAACCTCAAGTATGCTCAGATTTCTGACAAAAAAGTTAACTCATCTCTGTCCATTTATGGCGGGGCAATGATGTCATTTGTACAAATGACTAATGGCACACTTGAGATCCGGGCGGCTTGACTCACTGCCTTAGAAGCATCGGCGCTTAAGCGCTGCATACGGCAAATTTAGCTTAAGAAAATAGGCACCCATTAGGCGGGTGTGATCAAAACTAATTCGTTAGACATTTACGCTCAAGCGCGAACAGTTGATGGTTAAGTGTTCGGTGCTGGCTCTCATCAACTAGTTTTGACCACCACACCCGCCTACGCGCCTAATGGGGGTGTGGTCAAAACTAGTTGGTAGGGGAGGATAGGTATGAATAGTGATTTTCCACTCTTCAAGCCATTGCAACTAATTGCCTTTCTTCCGCGCAGTTAAACACTACAGGCTACCACTTTTGACCACACCTGTTGATGATTAGTGGCTGGCAAGGCTTTCTACTGCGCCAGGTTTATCGTGAACGCCTAGTTTGTCGAGCAATGTGGCGCTAGCCTCGTTCAGACCAATCAACTCAACTTCGGCACCCATGCGGCGGAACTTCAGCACTACTTTGTCAATGGCTGCGATCGCTGCTTGATCCCAGAGATGAGCATGAGTTAGGTCAATCGTCACTCGCTCTAGTTCTTCTGTGAAATCAAAAGCAACCAGAAACTCATCGGTTGAGACAAAGAACAATTGACCTGCAACGCTGTAGGTGCGATGGGTTTTGTCAGAACTGATAACGGTGTCAACGAAAACCACTTTGGCAATCTTGCCCGAGAAGAAAACGGTGCTGAGTGCCACGCCAATCAGCACTCCAATCGCCAAGTTATGAGTCAGCATAGTGATGAAAACCGTCGTAATCATTACGGCGGTTTCACTGCGGGGTACTGAATGGATGTTTTTGAGCGAAGACCAGCTAAACGTACCGATGGAAACCATAATCATGACTGCCACCAGGGATGCCATTGGAATCTGCCTTACCCAGTTGCCCAGTACTAGAATCAAGAACAGTAACAAAACTCCGGCACACAAAGTCGAGAGGCGCTTTCGTCCTCCTGATTGGATATTAATCACTGATTGACCAATCATGGGCAGCCTGCCATACCGCCGAAGAACCCGGTTATAATATTGGCGATTCCTTGACCGTGAGCTTCTCGATTCTTGTCGCTGGGAGTATCAGTCAGTTCGTCAAGTAGCGAAGCCGTCAACAGCGACTCTAGCAGTCCCACCGCTGCCAACGTCAGAGCGTAGGGAAAAATAATCCGAATCGTCTCAAAGTTGAAGGGTACAGCAGGCAAGCTAAATAATGGTAGAGTGCTAGGCAACTCGCCCATATCGCCGACTGTAGGCACATCAATTCCTGCAAAGATCGAAGTGGCAGTTAGAACAACGATCGCCACTAGCGGCGATGGCACTGCTTTGGTCAAGCGCGGCAAGAGATAAATAATTGCCAGACCCACAGCCACCATGACATATACCTGCCAAGAAACCCCAGTTAGTTGCGGTAACTGTGCTAAGAAAATCAATATTGCCAGAGCATTGACGAAGCCCACCATCACCGCTCGCGGAACATACTTCATCTGGCGACCGAGCTTCGCCCAGCCAAAGAGAATTTGGAGAAGCCCTGTTAGAATTGTGGCGGCCAAAAGATACTGTAATCCATGTGCTTTGACTAATGTGGTTATCACTAGTGCCATAGCACCCGTAGCAGCTGAAATTAAACCAGGGCGACCGCCTGCGATCGCTGTCACTACTGCAATACAGAACGAGGCATATAGCCCCACTTTTGGATCGACACCTGCAATGATGGAAAAGGCGATCGCTTCAGGAATCAGGGCTAACGCCACGACGCTACCTGCCAAAATGTCTCCTCGGACGTTGGAGAACCATTCTCGCCTCAAAACGCTTGTGTTCAAGTTGACCTCTGCTTAGGGATTTAATTAGAAAAACAGGTGATAAATGGTATCTGGCGCTGGATGCCGCGCACTGGAAACGCACAAAAACAGAGCTGCTCACAATCACAGTGGTTCTTCAAATCAACCTCTGTTTCTGTCTGTTATTCGAGTTGAGAGAAATGCATTTAGGAAACAACTAAATGGAATATCAGGCATCGCACCCTAGACATTAGGGTGGAAAATTACCTTGCCCGACACTGCCCAAAAAGCTGTTAAGCATCATAATATTACCTAGCTCTAACCATTATCAAAAATTACCTAAGCCTGTCAAACTTAGGGATAATTGCTTAACTGAAGCTTATCACCCCTGTGTAACTATTTGCAACAAAAATATAAACTTCATCCACTAGTGGATTGAATAATCAATTAATGCTGAAGCTGAATCTCTGGGTAGTTTTTTAGAAGTCTAGATGAGTTATCTAAACTGCCCGACTAAATTGATTGCGATTGATGAAAAGCCGATAAATGCATCATGCAAATCAACGCAGGCGCGAAAAGTAAATCGTTTTTTGAGCTAAAGGCAGCATCCTTCTATCTTCTGACGCTGTACTTCTGCCTTCTTCATTCTGGTTTGGATGTAATCACTTCAGTTGGGCGCAGGATCTTCTCGCCTAGATGAAAGCCTCTGCGGACAATTTTAGTAATTGTTCCATCTTCTAGATCTGGTCTTACTTCCCGATCAACTACGCGGCATAGATTGACATCTGGTTGCGTTCCTTCGAGTTCTATCGGGATGACTTGGCGCTTTTTCATCACACTCAGGAACTTGCGGTGAACTGCACCTAACGATTTAGGCAAGCGTTGAAGAAATTCTGGACTAGGGTTCGGGTTGTTTGCTAGGTAGTCAAGTAATAATTCTAAAGCGTCTCCAACTTCCAACAGTTCTAAGAAAAGATCTTCGTTTGCTGCTGTGGCTTGGGTTTGCTGTTCTCGCAAGGACTGTTGGAGTGAAATTCTTTCCTTGTAGAGAGTTCCTAGTTCTTGCTGGAGGCGATCGCGTACTTCTTGATTAAGGACGTAAGTTTGAGGTGCATCAGACACGGTAAATCTCTCTAAATAGAACAGCAGTGTTTTGTTTATCCAAGTTTGCATTCGAGTATAGGGGCGATCGCTCGTTTGCTGACACGGAGCGACGCGCATCATCGGTGACTACATCTGTGCTGTAATCTAAGGGTAGCCACTCTAAGCTTTCTTCTGCAGCTGCTTGTGCGATCGCTCCATCCAGTCCATCAAATTCTGATACTAACACCAGTGTTGGTACTGGTTGATCGAGTGCTGATAAATCGCTATATTTAAACCGCTTGATTGTGGGTAAAATAGGACGCAAATAGTCAGCGATGATGCGTTCTTCAGCTTTCACCAGGCTCTTTTGAGCCTTAGCAATCACATCTACGGGGTATTGTTTTCGCTTCATTGCCACTGCTACAGCTTTTGTGATTTCAGCTTTTGACGCAGCTGGTGAAACTTCCAAAATATCGTAAGGATTATTCTCCATTACATAGCTCCTAATACCGTAATTTTAGTTGACGATAAACTTCTTGAAAAGCAGGTTCGGTGGGGCAAAGTTCGTATGCAGATTGTCCTAACTGGTAAATTAATTCAGATGGCATTTGTTGTGTTTCTGCACCTTTAATCAGTAAGTCAATACATATTTCTGCTACTTGAAAACGAACTCGCTTATGCTTTGAATATTTGGCGCGGCTAACAGCCTCAGTCAAGCAATCGCGTTTGAGCAATTCCAGAATTTCCTGCATTTATTGAGCAAATTCAATATTTTCAATCAGGTCAATTACAACCGGATTTTTCTCATCAATTTGTTTGACTTTTTGCAGTTCTTGTGATGCTTGCTTCAAAGATATTTGTTCTTTCACCAGTTTGTCTCTGATTTGTTCTGCTTTATATTCAGCTAGATAGCTTTTAGCTGCTTGACTAGCCCTCTTTCATCACTTTAGCAGAGGTAAAATAGAGGTAAACTGCCAGGGCTATTTCATTCTAAAGATGTCTTTGAGGAATTCTAAACTAAAAGAACAATGTCTTTGAGTACGAGCCATGTTCTTAAACTGATGGTCACGATAAAGATTAAGCGCAAAATTCCGTGTTAGCGCCCAAATCTGAAC
>DATNQH010000009.1:0-2253 GCA_036704105.1 Leptolyngbyaceae cyanobacterium
GGATGAGTTAGGCACTCCTAATCAGCAGCCAATAGGCATCAATTTAATGCAGTTGACAATCGCCTCAGAGAAAGCGATGGCAGAGCAAGCAAAGCAATTAATTGAGCGAGTACAGTTAGAGTCAACTGGCACACTGCCGAAAAACGAGATAATAGATATTATTACCACAATTGCTGTTTACAAGTTTTCTTCGTTGAGTAGAGAGGAAGTGGAAGCTATGCTGGGACTGAACATTGAAGAAACACGAATCTATAAAGACTTGGAACGTCAAACCAAATTAAAAGCAGCAGCACGCTTTTTGAGCATGGGCTACAGCATCTCCGAAGTGGCAAAGGCAGTTGATTTATCCGTTGAGGAAATCACTTCAGAGGTGGTAAATTCTCAAACCCCCACACAACAAGATGATCTTACAGAGAAAAGTCTTGGGTTTCGGTATAGACAGCTGTGTAGATGTTGGTGCAGACTGCTGAGTGTGAAAATCTGGGACTGGGACTGCTGGCGAACGTTGATATCACTCACTGATAGCAACGATTTATCAAGCAGGGGTATAGAAGCGAGTATAGACAAGTCAGGCAAGCCGCAACATGAGCAGATCCTATTGGTGCGTATTATACCTGCAAGTGGTCAGAGCGCTGCAAGCATAAGCTAATTTTATCAGCCAACGCAATAATCAGGGTTGTAGCGTTCGTGCTTTCGGGCTGATTCATAAGTCTGGGCAGGGTAAGCGCATTTCAAAGGCTATTGACAACAAGGCTTTTCAGCATCATGATGATGAGATAAGCAAGCAGTTAAAATGGTCAACATATAGTTGTTATCCATAGCAGCTCTGTTTGATTTTTGACGGTTACTTCGCTTGAGTGATTGTTCCAAATTTAAAGCGTTAAGTGCAATTCGACGCAGCAATGATAGATTTTGTGGAGCATGGCCAGTACGGACGCGGCAAGCGTCTTCATTGAAGGTAACATCCAAAGTCCAATGCAACCCGTTTTCAACGCTCCAATGGAGGCGGATGGCTTGTCCCAATTTATGAGCGTCGCAGACCAAGCTAGTGAGATAAAACTGCACTTCACGGGTTGTTTGGTTCCACAGATGTCTCACACGCACAACCATGACTACACATTTAAGCCCAGCCCAATCACTTTGATTGTGCAGGGGTGGTAGTTGAGATAGGGGTATGCACCAAATTTGTCGTTTTTCGGTACGATGATGTCCTTTTTCTACCCGTTCGTCATAGCTGTGGATAATTCCTGAAAAACGATCTTGTAAGTGTTGCTCAAACCATTGTTTGACTTGTGCATGAAGGGTTGGATGGTTAGCTTTAAGTGCTAAAACATAGTCAGCTTTGGCATTAAAAATTTGAGATGCGATCGCAGTTTGCGTGCCCATTGCATCAATTGTAATAATGCATCCGGCGATGTCTAATAATTCTAGTAACGCAGGAATAGCAGTGATTTCGTTCGATTTGTCGACCACTTTCACCTGCCCCAAAACAAGACGGTGCTGACTCGACCATGCGCTAACCATATGTAAAGCTGTTTTTCCAAGCGCTCTGTCGTAGGAGCCTTTGAGGATTTTTCCATCAATCGGGATTACTTGTGCTCCAGTGTTCTCAACTATTGATTCAACCCAACGCCTAAAACATTGCTCAAATACTTTTGCATTTATACGCTCAAAAACTCGGCGAAACGTATCTGCACAAGGGATACCTTCTGGTAACTTTAAAAACTGCGACAACCACTCGCATTTACTTAAACCATAATTTTCCATGTCCTCCCATCCCTTAGCTCCAGCAATGACTGAGAGTATGGCGATAATTAAAATATCTGTTAATAAATGCACTCGATTTCTTTCTACACGCGGGTCTTCTATTTCACTAAAAATTGATGACATCTTGGATGTTAATGCATTGGCATTCGCTATACTTAAAGCCTTTGATTTGAAAGCAGGTGGATTCTTAGAAGAGTTGAAACCCGATGCCATAGTACTGACCCTGATCTAAAATAGACGCTTTACTTATTAGCGTACTACTTAACATATTTAATACTCAAATTTGATTCTCTCTCCATCTCTTGGTTAAATATTCTGTATCTTTAGCTACGATTTTATATGCGCTTACCCTGCCAAACTAACCAAGATTCTAGCAAGGTGAAATATTGTTCTGTGGGGTTTAATCCTTGCCAAACTTGCAGAATATTTTGGTCTAAAACTAACTTGCTCTTTTTACCTTCGGTAATAACTTGAGACAGTCCAGAG
>DATNQH010000010.1:0-10137 GCA_036704105.1 Leptolyngbyaceae cyanobacterium
TTACTCCGGTAATTATTACTTATATGGTGGCGACGGTAACGACTATATTCAAGGTGGAGAAAAGGGCGCTAACTACCTCTACGGTGAAGCTGGCAATGACACGATAGTTGCTAGTCAGAGTCCGTTTAACGTCAACTACATTGACGGCGGCGCAGGTAATGACAAGGTGACTGGCGGATGGAATGGTGCTGGAGACACTCTTTTAGGTGGAGCTGGTGACGACGAGATTACGGGCTTGTTCGGTAATGATACGCTAACTGGCGGTGCTGGTGCAGATAAATTTATTTTTAATGCTAATGATGGTGTAGATACAATTACAGATTTCTCACCTGTTGACGATACTATCCTTGTCTCGGCTGATGGTTTCGGTGGTATACCAGCAGGGTTCGGTGCTGGACTAACCCCTGGAAAAGCTATTACGACGGATCAGTTTACCATTGGTGCAGCTGCGACTGATACAAGCGATCGCTTTATTTATAACCGCAGCACTGGGGCTTTATTCTTTGATGCTGATGGTATAGGCTCAACAGATCAAGTACAGATAGCATCACTATCTACTGGACTTGCAATGAACAATACTGATATTTTCGTCATTGCCTAAATCTTCACGTCATATCCTCGTTCCCAAGCTCAACTTGGGAACGAGATACAGTAGTAACTACTCGGCCTACTTTTCTAACTCCCTGATCCATGCTTGAGCAAGTTACTGCTGCTTTTGAACGGCAAGACTATGACACCGCTGCTGAGTTATTGCAACAACTGCTAAAACAGTCACCCCAAGATCCTTGGGTGCAATTATACTGGGGACAGTTGCAGGAAGTATCAGGCAACTTGGAAGCAGCAGCAAATGTTTATCAGCAACTGCTGCGAAATACAATTAATAGTAAGGTTATGGCTCAAGCTCGTCAAGGCTGGCAGCGAGTAGAAGTTCTGCTTAAAGAAAAAAGACTTCAAGCCATTGCCGAAGCCACAGCCGAGCCTAGCAATATCCTGGCTGGCGTATTAGTATTAGAACCTGTTGCGAGTGAAATCAAGACACAAGCGGCGCAAAAGTTTGCTCAGATAATGCAAACAGATCCTTACACGGCACGGCTGATATTACCAAGTCGTAGCTGGCGATTATATCGAACAGGGGCAATTGGAGAACTACGCTTTTTGGGGCAGCATCTACGTAAATCTGAAATTCCTTGTTTTTGGGCAACAATAGCTGAAATTGAAAAAATTCGTGTTTTTCAAATCAATTATTTTCAGTCAGCAGCCCCCCAAGCCACTGTTGTTTGCCAAAATGAACAAGGTCAGCTTGGTTCTCTAACATTCGACTGGTCAGAAGTATCGCAGCGTATAACTGGACTGTTGCCAATTTTTGAGCAAGTTGTAGATCGTGATGTCCGAGGTAAGTTACAGCGTAAAACTCAGACTCAAGATTACGCTCAAGTTTGCGATCTACACATACCTAATCGCAATTGTATATTGAGACTGTGCGATCGCACTTATCAATTCCAGCACGGCATGATGCTTTCTGAACACCAGAACCAACCAACCAGCCAGATAACCAACAGAATTAACTGGAATTATTTGAGTAATTTTCTTGACCAACAAGTGCCTCATGCTAAAGTTTGGTCAGATTTCACACCCTTTGCTGAAACAGCATTGGATCATATAGATTCCCTGGGTCATATTCAGTCTCACATTCATCTGTTGCGCAGAGATGAAACTAATTGGGATCCAGCTTTTCACCTCTACAGTGGACTAGTCTTTGTTAAGGAGCGAGACTAAAGGATGTAGCTTGCGATAGCGAAGAGGTAGGTTGAAGGCTAAAGGATGTAGCTTGCGGTAGCGAAGGGGTAGGATGAAGGCTAAAGGATGAAGAATTAATTTCACACTTCACAGACGTAGCAGTGCTACGTCTCTACTCACTTTTCACACTTCATACTTCATCCTAGCCTAGCAAGCGCCTTCGGCAACGCTATGCCTACAACAACCCCTACGGGGAACGGCAACGCTGCGCGAACATACTTCACACAACTGTTGCCCCTAAATTTAGCCAGGAGTTTTAACTTGACGTGCCATATCCAAAAATGTGTTCATGTTTGGCCCTGGACGACGACGACCATTTGTACTAGCAGATGGAGCCAAGTATTTAGGCGCAAATGTTGTTTCAGTCGGAGCTTGAGTGTTAGCACTTGCTGCTGATGCTTTTTTCGACTTGGCAGGTTCAGCTTTAACTCCTTCGGCAGTTTGCACTAGCTCAACTTTGGCAGCTTGGTTATTTGCTGTTGCTTCGGTTTTTGCTGGTTGATTTTTTGCCGTTGCTTCAGTTTTTGCTGGTTGATTTTTTGCTGTTGCTTCAGTTTTCGCTGGTTGGTTATTTGCCGTTGCTTCAGTAGCTTTAGGTGTTTCTGGTAAAGCAGATTTAGCAGATGCAACTAATTCTTTTGTTTTATCTTTTGTTTTATCGGCTACTGCTTTTGCTTTATCAGCTACTGCTTGAGCTGCTTTATTAATGTTAATAGGCTCCTCTTCGTCTTCATCTAACTCCATGAAGTAGCCTTTGCTTTTCTTACCTTTGGCATTACTAGCCGCCAGTTGTGGCTCCGACTTCTTACCTCCAATTAACCCAAACAAGAAAGATAAAATTCCGCTGAATAACTTTTTGATAAAACCGATCATCTCAATTGCTCCTGACTCTTATACATGACTGCGACTGCTGAAAACTACGGCATGATATGACTTATTCACAAGACTTCGCTTGGCTGCGAAATTATTACCTAGCAGCACTTTCTATTAACAGCATTACTCTGCTTTCCATTAGTAGCTAAGTCGTATTAATAGGCTAAATGCTCATAAATGCTTTCATGCAGGCAACTAAAACCTGTATTCAATCAGGGTTAATTATGAAATCTTTATGGGAGTAAATGCAAGATTTATATATATTTCTTAATAAGAGTTTACTAAAATGCACTCACAAGTACTAATACTCAAAGTTCTAAAGGCATACTTAGAGTTCTAAAGGCATACAAAAAATAAAACGTTAATAAAAATTAACACTAATTTTAAGCTAAGAAGCTACTATAGGGGGATGAAGTGCGAAGTGGGAATCTGGTATTTGGTAATTGGCAATTGGCTTTTTAATTACGAATTACGAATGATTAATTCCCCTTTAGCGCGCCCATTGTTGCAAGATATAAGCGTAAAAGCTTGACTTATCTACTCGATCCATCGCCTGAATTTTGCGACCTTTGGGTTCTATCTTGGTACGTCCTTGACTTAGACCAGTTGTGACGATCGCTGTTTCCCATTCCCGCAACTGATAGAACTCTGGATGCGCCAGATAAGCAGTAGCCAGTACATCCCAAAAGTAGTAATCTTGTGGGATTGCAAGGGCATAACACTGCCCAGCTAAATCTGACAGCGGATAGTGGCGCTGTTTACCGATTTGATACACTAATTCTGATGTAACTGGGACATTATTAGTCAAATCCAAAGGACACATAATCATCGGGATTTGTGTTTGCCAGACTCGCGCAGCTGCTAAGGGATCCCAATACACATTCCACTCAGCTGAACCGTCTTGTCCCGCCTCTAGGCTTTTTTCCACATTACCAGGCACATTAAGCGCCCCTCCCATCCAGACAATCCGTTTAATCTTGGCTTCAATCTCTGGTGCTATGTCTAAAGCAGTTGCTACTGTTGTCAATGGCCCAGTCACTATCAGCGTCACTGGTTCAGGTGCATCGCGCAGCACCCGTACCATAAAATTTTGACCGGGTTCTGCAACTAGTCGAGTGCGAATAGTTTCATTCTGATTCAAGATGGGTAGATGATCGACAATAAAGGAATCGCGGCGGTAGAGAGGGGGAAAGGGATTAATTCCGCGTACCGTACTTTCGGCAACTGGAACGTGAGAACAACCGATCAAATCTAGAATTTTGCGTGTGGCGTTAAGCGCAGGTTGAATATAGCAATCAGCCGGAGTGACGATTACACCTAGGCATTCGATTTCATCCATCGTCATCAATAACATTGTTGCTAGATAATCATCAAGACCACCATCTTGATCCATAAGTACGAGTTGTTTAGACATAGCAGGAGAATTAATGTATGGATGAATTTATGGCAGTTGCGATCGCTCAAGCTAAACAAGGATTACTTGAAGGCGGAATTCCCATCGGTTCGGTTCTCGTCAAAAATGGCGAGATTCTCGGTCAAGGACACAATAAGCGGGTACAGGATGGCGATCCTGTCACTCATGCAGAAATTGATTGCCTTCGTAACGCTGGTAGAATTGGCAATTATAAGGATACAACCCTTTATTCCACATTAATGCCTTGTTATCTCTGCGCTGGGGCAGTAGTGCAGTTTGGGATTAAAAAAGTAATCGTGGGTGAATCTCAAACCTTTGCTGGTGCTAAAGAATTTATGGAATCTCACGCAGTTGAAGTGATTGACTTAGATCTCGATGAGTGTAAGCAGCTGATGAGCGATTTTATTTACAAACATCCCCAACTGTGGAACGAAGACATCGGCAATTGAGTTAATCTAAGAAGGGGTTGCCCTCGTGACGTGATTGGGTAAGAGGGCAATAGATCATCTAAATCTACTTGCTAAGGACAGCTAATGGATGACTCCGTATTTGTCATTTTTATTGCTTTTGGATGTCTATGGGTCTTAATGGGGGCTGCTGCTGTAGTCGGACTTCTCAAAAGCGATCGGCAAGAAATTCGGTTTGGTAAAGAGGGACTTATAGTTGCTATTCCTATTATTATTCCGCTATTCATTAGCCTTATATATGCGATAGTTCGCCGCTGAGCGTCTGATTTGTTGCAACAATAAAACTGAATGGTAAAACTTAGTATTTTTTATAGAATGTGTCAAAAATTGATCGCCAGTGGTGTTCTCCACCAAAAAACTTAAAATTATCGCGTGATGATGTTCATGTTTGGCGTGCTACTCTTGATCGCCCAGCAGAATACGTTTGCCAGTTAAAACGAAGCCTCTCTGAGGATGAGCGCCTACGGGCAGAACGTTTTTACTTTGAGCAAGATAGGTTGCGTTTTATCGTTGGTCGAGGGCTATTGAGGTTTATTCTGAGTCGTTACTTAGAAATAGCTGCAAATAAATTACAGTTTTGTTATAGTTCGCGTGGCAAGCCAGAATTGGTAGAAACATCGAGTGCATATAAGCTGCGGTTTAATGTATCTCATTCTCAAGAAATTGTGCTATATGCAGTGACGCGCGATCGCTCGATTGGTATCGACGTTGAATACATCCGCCCAATGCCTGAAGCTGAGCAAATTGTCAATAGCTTCTTTTCAGTTTATGAAAATAATGTATTTCAGCATCTGCCTCTATACCAAAAACAATTAGCATTTTTTAATTGCTGGACGCGCAAGGAAGCTTTCGTTAAAGCAATTGGGGATGGATTGAGTTTACCTCTAAATCAATTTGATGTCTCACTTATCCCCAGTGAACCTGCAAGGCTGCTGGGAATCAAAGGCGATCGCAGCTCAACTTGTTGGTCGCTCCAAGATTTAACGCTAGATCCTGGCTATGTAGCAGCTTTAGCAGTAGAAGGACAAAGCTGGAATCTTTCGTGTTGGGAATGGCAAGAAAATGCTGAATGATGAATGATGAATTGTGAATTGATGAAATTCAGCATTCATAATTTTTTCTCTAGCCCCCAGCCCCTAGCAAGAGCGCCCTTAGTGCCTAGTTAAAACCATCCTTCTTGTTCCAAGGTTTCAATCAATTGAAGTCCTCTGGGGTCGCCAACTCCTAGCAGTGCTGCCTTGGAATCTTCCCGGACTCCTAGATCTTCGTCTTCGGCAAAAGCTTGAATCAAAGCATCGACCGCAGTGGCATAAACAACATTAGAGGGTAGTTCGCGGCATAATTGCCCAATCGCCCAGGCACAGTTACTGCGTACCGCTGCCACAGGATCTTGAATCAAAGCTTCAATTAAAGGTGGCATGGCTCCTAAAACAGCTTCATAACCCACATCTGCCATTTGGGCTAAAGCACTAGCTGCCCAGAGACGCACCGCAGAAATATCAGTTTTTAAAGCTTCTGCTAGGGGTGCGAGGGAACGGCGATCGCGGCAGTTGCCCAAAGCCCAAACCACGCCTTTACGCACATATCCATTCCAGTCTCGGTTGAGCTGGGCAATCAAAGGCTCCACTGCTTCTGAGCTAGGATTGCGTCCAATTGCATAAGCTGCGCTGACTCGTATTAATGGGCAAACGTCCGTTAACAGGCGAATTAATTGGGGCGTTGCCCGTTCATCCTCTAGCTCACAAAAGGCACGCGCCGCCAGCATCCGTTGCTGTGGTTGCGGGTTTTCCAGTAGAGCCAGCATTGCCTCTGGATTGGGTTTTTCTACCTCTGCATCAGCAGTTAAAGGCCCTAGATGATCCAGGGGACTATCTAGCTCTTCTACCGCATCTAATAAACTTAAGTCGTCTTCGTCATACATGAGTAAATTATTAGCGTATTCTAGCGCCATTCACCAGTTTGGCGTTAGCAGGTACACTTAGGCTAGCTACAATGATTTTACTTTGCCATTACCTAACTAATTAACTCTTTTACAGATGGGTTGATGAAATTGGTAACTTTTGAATTATAAGTTTTAAGTTACAAAGGCTGATTCACTCACAACTCAAAACTTAAAACTTAAAACTACTTTATCTCCTCCTCACTGATCAAGGGTTTGACCATCCAAAGCGACTGACTTTGATAGCCAAGTTGGTGGTAAAGATTTATAGCAGCGATGTTTGATTGAAATACTTGCAGCCCAATTTGGCGATCGCCTCTAGTAATTGCCCAGTTTTCTACATAACGCATCAAAGCCCTACCTATACCCCGCCGCCGATGTTCTGGTTTGACGTAGAGCAGAAAAATGTGAGCGTGGCGATCGCTTGTTAACTGATCGACTGCATTTCCTACCCATAGACAAGCCACTTTGGAAGGATGAATTATGAATGATGAATTATGAATTGACTCATTGCTTGGACTAACCCACCACAGAGGCGTTTCTTTAGAGAAATATTGCTCCACTGTTCGCGCCAAATGAGAAAAATCCTGCTTTGCGAACACCTCTTGATAACTTTTTTGCATAAACTTTACCAGCAGCGCCCGATCTATGCTGGAGCCTGCGTATATAGAGTAACCAGGTAGCAGTTGGAAAGACACGCTTGGTGGCGTTCGCTCTAGATCGAATTAATACCTTGAAGCTAGAGTGTTTACCCCATCTGGCAATAATGCTACAACCCTTGTAAATTGATGAGCATTTTCTGCTTGGGGATTCACTTGTTCAATGGGTGCTGGTGCTGCCATATCGGTGGGTAAAAAGATGCGGGCGCTAACAGCAACTAAGGCAAGGAAAAATACCAATACCACAAGCAACGGAGCAATGTATTGTCGAAAAATAGCCATTTTTATAACAGCAGTAAAAGCTAGCTAAAGATTTGTAACTCTGTTTCTATCCTACAGCTGTTGTAAGTCTTCTTCTTCGTCCAATCCTGGTCTTGGCATAGAGACAGGTTGAGGATTCCAAGGCGCAAACACGGGCAAAAGCATTAATCCCGGTAGAGCAGCGAAAATACTAATTAAGAAAAACATAGACCAACTCGTGCTTTTTACTATTTCACCACCTGGTGCAGCGAGAATATCGCGGCTGACAGCCATCAAGCTTGAAAGCAAAGCATACTGAGTGGCAGAAAACCGTTGGTTACATAGACTCATCAAAAAAGCAACAAAAGCTGCTGTTCCCAACCCGCCACAAAATTGTTCGATGTTGATTGCAAGCACCATAGCTTGATAATTTTTACCGACTAAGCTGAGGAAATAGTAAGCTAAGTTACTCACTGCTTGCAGAAAACCAAACACCCATAGCGATCGGTTAATCCCAATTTTACTTAAAATTGAACCACCTGCTAGCGCGCCAACAATGGTAGCAATTAATCCCATGCCCACCTGAATTGCTCCAATATCAGTTTTGGTGAAACCTGTATTGAGCAAAAAAGGTGTAGTCATATTGCTTAGCAAAGCATCGCCCAATTTATAGAGCGTAATGAATAATAGAATCAAGATCCCGTGCAGGACACCCTGACGCTGGAAAAATTCACCAAATGGTAATACTACAGCATCGGCTAAGGAAGCTGGGGGGCTAATCTCCTTTGGTTCTGGTGCTAATAAGGTGGCAAAGATACCGATCGCCATCGTACCCGCCATTAACAAGTACACTGATGACCAAGGCATTTTGTCTGCAAGTATCAGTGCCAAAGAACCAGCCACTAACAAAGCTATTCTATAACCCAAGATGAAAACTGCTGCACCAGCGCCCAATTCTAGTTGAGTCAAAACGTCAGTGCGGTAAGCATCAGCCGCAATATCATGCGTCGCACTCAAAAAAGCAATGACTATAGCGTTGATGGCTAGCATCTGTAATGCTTGTTTTGGTTGTTGGAAACCCATCAAAGCGATCGCTACAATTAAAGCAACCTGCATGACAATTAGCCAACCCCGCCGCCGCCCCAAAAATGGTAGTGTGAATCTGTCTAAAAACGGTGACCAAAGAAACTTAAAAGAATAAGGCAAACTTGCTAGGCTAAACCACCCAATAGCCCCCAAATCTACCTTCTCCAACGTCATCCAAGCCTTCAAGGTATTACCGATTAACAACAACGGCAAACCCGATGCAAAACCGAGTAATAATAAAGCCGCCATCTTGCGACTTTCAAACACCTTCAGCAGCGATTGAATTGCTTTCACCCTTAAGACACTCCCATTGCTGTGACAAGTGTTGGTATAGTGCAAAAACATCAACTTGTCCACAATAACTAGGAATGCGATCGCGCACTAACTTGTTATACTCTCTTCGCAACTCTCCTTTCTTGGCGCTCTAGACGCTGCCGCTACACTGCGTGAAGGGGAATTGGCGGTTCGTTTCAATGAGATAATGTGATCGCCCCGAATTTCCACTTGATGTTCTTCCAGACACCTTAGCCACCCATCACGAGTACCAATAGTACTGCCATTCTTCAGCAACCCTAATTTCTTTTCTCGCTGGGTAAGTCGAGCGAACTTTTCGTATAAAGGATAACTAGAACTAACAAAAGTTTCCTTGCGATGTAGAATTGGCGGGTTAGCTACAGACTCATAGTTGCGATAACAAACCTTCAGATCGCGCAAGTCAATTTGCATACTAGTATGCAAAACCGGATGCGGAACGGTATCAAATTCTGGATAAAAAAGATATGATATCTTTGGCTTATCAGTAGAAAACTTAACTATTGTTGCATCTTCCAACCGCCCGATGGTGCGGCTAGCACAGCCTTCATAGATTCGCAGCAAAGGATCGAGTTCTGCGATCGCTGATACATGGGCATACAAAGCAGTAGGTAAGTGCTTACCAATCTTGCTTTGTTGACAACTTTTAGCTACTACACCTGGCTTACCCAAACTAAATAACATTTTGTCAGCTACTTCACAAGCTTCTTGGTAACTGCCAAAAAAGGCTTTAATATCGTGACGAATTTCTGGTGCTAATTGGTTAGGTGTCGGGCGTTGACTGAATTGGGTCAGAGCCAGATAAACTAAGATATCGAGAGAACGACGGTAGGCGATCGCATCCCATTCAGCTTCGTCTGTAGCTTGCAAAATCACTTTAAACGCACGCTGAAGACTGCCAAATTCAGCCACCAGTTGTGGTTTATCTGGTAACTCAGCTTTGACTGGCAAACGTCCGCGTTCAGTCACAAACGCCATCAGTGGTGCTAGCTGTTCTTGATAGTCCTCAAAGCGTTTGCTGGGAATACGCACTCTTGGCGTTGTAGCGCGAGAGCGAAAGCGTAAAGCGCGAAAACTTTCTCGTTCTTGCTCATCTTGAAACACAAAGTAGATGCCTAATGCCACTGGCACAGCGTCCACATTTAGCACTTCATCTATATAATTTTTCAGTTCCTCTTGCTCGTAATATTTCTGAAATGTGTTGCGACGAGTAACGATGCCGTCTCCATAGGCTATTTGAACGCTGCTGCGGTCATTAATTAGCACTTGGGCAGAGACGATTAAAACTTTGCAGGTGAGTTGCCAAGCATTAATCAAGGCTTGGCGGCGTTCGTCTATATCTTCTATGAC
>DATNQH010000011.1:0-2811 GCA_036704105.1 Leptolyngbyaceae cyanobacterium
ATCGAGGGAGTAGACCAAAGCCAATATAAACTTAACTTGGGATTAGAAAGCTCACCTGTAGCAGAACCCACACCTACATCAACTCCCATCACTCCCACATCTCCACCATCTGCATCACAAGAAGGTTCCAGCGTAGATACGGAGACTATCAGTAGTGAACCAGGAAGGAAAGAAATTTCAGGTCGCACTAGTGGAAGGCAACAGATTAAACGCTATCTAGTTAACGTTCAGGAAGGTCAGGAGTTGTCGGTACTAGTGACAAAAGGTGCAGTTACTCTGGATATTCGCGGCCCCAATGGTCAACTATTGGAAGATGCTAATAGACTTTTAAGCTGGCAAACTCAAGTAAGACAAAGCGGTGAATATCAAATAGATGTGGTTCCGATTCCAGATAGAAAAATAAAATTTGAGTTGCTCGTTGACATTAAATAGAAAATAAAATAGTTGTAAGTTGTGATAGAAGTGTTGTTTTGAACGTTTTATTAATTACAGGAACTGATACTGAAGCTGGGAAAACAGTCTTAACTACAGCTTTAGCTGCTTATTGGCAAAAATATCAGCTTTCTCGCAGTTTTGGCATGATGAAATTGATCCAAGCTGGAGTTGGAGATCGCGAGTTATACTCTCAGCTATTCTCCCTGAATCAATCATTAGAGGAAATTACACCATTATATTTTGATGCACCCCTAGCCCCACCTGTCGCCGCAGCCAAGGAAGGGCGAACAGTAGATTTAGGCATCGTCTGGAAGGCGCTGCAAAATTTGCGTTCTACCAGAGAGTGGGTAATAGTAGAAGCACTCGGAGGATTAGGATCGCCAGTCACTGATGAGTTAACAGTGGCAGATTTAGCCGCAACATGGCGATTACCAACTGTGTTAGTAGTTCCAGTAAGATTGGGGGCGATCGCGGCTTCCGTTGCTAATGTTGCCTTAGCTAGGCTTACTGGTGTGAATCTCAAAGGAATTGTTCTCAACTGCGTTCAACCAAGGTCAGAGGCAGAAATTGCAGACTGGACTCCAATTGACTTAATTCAATCTTTAACTAATACACCTGTTTTAGGCTCGTTGCCTTATCTAGAAAACCCAACTGACATAGATAAATTAGCACTAGTTGCGTCAGATTTAGATCTAGAACGGCTAATGCCACTTTAATTTACATTTGTAAATAAAATGATTTCCACCACATCAAAAGACTCTATTGATATTGACCTTTCCCGTGTCAGAGGGGAAATTCAAGCCTTGCAGCCACAATTGGTAGAATGGCGGCGACGACTGCATCAACGCCCGGAACTGGGGTTTAAAGAACATATCACATCTGAATTTGTTGCTCAAAAGTTGCAAGAATGGGGGATTGAGCATCAAACAGGTATTGCTAAAACGGGGATTGTTGCCACGATAGAAGGCAAGAGGACAAGGAGACAAGGAGATAAGGAGACAAGGGGACAAGGGGAAGAATTTTCAATTCAGAATTTAAAATCTAAAATCCAAAATCCGAAGGTACTGGCAATTCGGGCGGATATGGATGCGTTGCCAATTCAGGAAGAGAATGAGGTTCCTTATAGATCGCAACACGACGGTGTAATGCACGCTTGCGGACACGATGGACATACAGCGATCGCTCTTGCTACAGCTTACTATCTTTCTCAACATCGAGATGACTTTGCAGGTACAGTCAAAATCATCTTCCAACCCGCAGAAGAAGGGCCGGGCGGCGCTTTGCCAATGATTGAGGCGGGAGTGCTGAAAAATCCAGATGTGGATGCAATTATTGGTTTACACCTGTGGAATAATCTTCCCCTTGGTACAGTAGGCGTTCGCAGTGGGGCATTAATGGCAGCTGTGGAACTGTTCAACTGCACAATTTTAGGTAAAGGGGGGCATGGCGCTATGCCCCATCAAACTGTTGATTCAGTTGTGGTTGCTGCCCAAATTGTAAATGCCTTACAAACTATAGTGGCGCGGAATGTCGATCCAATAGATTCTGCTGTAGTTACAGTTGGAGAACTTCATGCTGGTACTGCACATAACGTAATTGCTGCTACTGCACGACTAAGTGGTACAGTACGTTATTTCAACCCCAAATTTGAAGCTTATTTTGGACAGCGGATCGAGCAAATTATCGCTGGAATTTGCCAGAGTTATGGGGCGACGTATAACTTCGAGTATTGGCAACTTTATCCGCCCACGATCAATAATGCTGGGATGGCAGAGTTGGTGCGATCGCAAGTCGCAGAAGTGATAGAAACACCAGTCGGGATCGTGCCTGAATGCCAAACAATGGGTGGTGAGGATATGTCTTTCTTCCTACAAGAAGTACCTGGCTGCTATTTCTTCTTAGGTTCTGCCAACCCAGATAAAAATTTAGCTTATCCCCACCACCACCCCCGGTTTGATTTTGATGAAACCGCGTTGGGAATGGGCGTGGAGATATTTGTTAGGTGTGTGGAAAAATTCTTCAGCTAAAAGTAATCTAAGCTGGAACTTTCATTCCCCGCTGTACTGCTGGACGCTGCTGCACTGTCTCAACCCAACGTTTGAGATTTGGATGATTATCTAATGTCAAACCTTGGAATTCATAGACAGCAACCCAAGGATAAGTGGCTATGTCAGCAATGGAGTAGTCACCACAAATATATTCATTATCTTTGAGTTGGCTATCTAAGACACTATAAAGGTTGAGGGGGCGACGAGCTAGCTAAAGTGCTTGCTGTATAAGAGCCATAGCTCTTAAGCCTTTGCGATAAAATGCCTGCTTATTGCGAATGGATTTGATGAGTTCTTCAACCCATACGTGACATTCATGAAAGGCAAC
>DATNQH010000012.1:0-10196 GCA_036704105.1 Leptolyngbyaceae cyanobacterium
ATTAAAGGTATTTATAAATACAAAAAGGAATTCATTAATTTCCTACGGAAGATATTTTATTCATTTTATCGCTCTAGAATTCAAATTGTAGCCCTAATAAGAAACGTAGTAGCTCTAACGAAGGGAGTAGAAATTAGAGAGTAGGAGATAGAATTAGTAGCGAGTGGCGCGCTAATTACAAATTATGAAAGTTGCTACCTGGAACGTCAATTCAATTCGCAGCCGCTTAGAGCAGGTGGTGAATTGGTTAAGTGAAACAGGAGTGGATGTTCTGTGTTTGCAAGAAACTAAGGTGGTAGATGCAGAGTTTCCGCGATCGCCCTTGGAACAATTGGGCTATCAGATCTATGTGCTTGGACAAAAATCTTACAACGGTGTTGCCATCCTCAGTAGTAAGCCATTAGAAGATGTTAGCACGGGTTTCACGCCAATTCTAGCCCAGAGCAGCAATATAGAACCGTCGATGTTGTCAGCTTTGGATGAGCAAAAGCGAGTAATTACGGGTGTAATTGATGGCATCCGGATTGTCAACCTTTACGTTCCTAACGGTGCGGCTGTGGGTAGCGAGAAGTATGAATATAAGCTGCGGTGGTTAAAAGTGCTAAGGGAATACTTGCGATCGTTATTGCTCTTATCTCCTGCTATCTGTGTATGCGGTGATTTCAATGTTGCCTTAGAAGACCAAGATATTCACGACCCAGCCAGACTTACAGGCAGTATTATGGCATCAGAGCTAGAGCGTCAAGCTTTAAGAGAGATTCTGGAATTGGGCTTTGTTGATGTTTTTCGCAAGTTTACTTCTGAAGGCGGACACTTTAGCTGGTGGGACTATCGTTCGGGAGCATTTCGGCGTAATTCTGGCTGGCGGATCGATCATCACTATCTCACACCCGAACTTTACAAGCAGGCAAACAGTTGTATCATTGATACCTCTGTGAGAAAGTTGCCCAAGCCCAGCGATCATGCCCCTGTGATAGTTGACTTTTAACTTATCGATCTAGGAGTGTAAGTTACTAGAATGAAATCTCGCTTGCACCTAACCCAAAAGCCTCCTCACCAGGGGAACAAGCGCAGGAAAGAGGAAGTTTTATTTGTGAAGGAAAAGAAAAGCCTTGTAGTTATTTTCAAACGCCAGAGAATGTTGCACTTGGCACTTACTGCCTTGGCTGTAGCAATTTTAACTTTTATAGGCTCAGCGGATAAAGGAGTGGCTAGCTCAAGTGACGCAATGCCGAGGACAAGCTTTGCGATCGCGCAAAAAACCGCCCTGCCAAGTTCCACAACCCGCAACGTTTGGAAGCAAGTCTATCAAAAGTTACCGAATTTGCCGCTAGAGAATAAGTATGTCAGTAGAGAAACAGGTAAAGTCAATCCAGATAATACTTTAGTAGATCGGCTGATTCGGTATCACCTTTATGTTAAAGGTCGTGGCCCTAATTATCGTCTGGATTGGAAATTGACCTTAGCTGACTATTTGGGCGCAAACGAATTGCTGCAAGAGAATGTATATCCAGGGGCTGATGCTTTGAGACAAAATCCCTTGGAAGGCGATCGCGCTGCTATTGCCCGGCTCAACCGTAAGCAGCGAGACGCTTTGGTGCAAACCCTTGTCAGCGTCTTTAATCCCAATTCCGCCGCAGCCACCACTGATACTAAAACTCCATCCCAGCCATCTACTGCACCTAGCCAACCGACAGAACCAAACTTTCCCCAGCCAAAACCTGGCGATGCCCAACTGCTGCAACCATAACTCCTAGCAAGTCACAACCCAATCATCTTTTTTGTCAGTCAATCGGGATGATAATTAGGTAGACAAAAAATCCCTCCTTTTAACAAGGAGGGATTTGCAGAAACTAAAATACTTATTATCTTAATTTGTCGCCCTCAATCTTAAAGAGTACTCAGTGCTACTAGAGTCAGCAGGGAAGACGTGAACATAGTAAGTACCAGCACCTAAATTACTGCTGATTTGTGGGCTGCTTTCTTCTGTTGGCAAAAGATTAACAAGTTGTAGATTCAGCTGCTCACCAGAATCGATCGTATTATTACCGTTGCTGTCTCGAACTAAGCTGATTTGACCTTTCAACCCAGTTTGAGCTGTCTCAGTGCTTAAGGTTAGAGCAATGTTAAGGCTGCTACCGAGAGTAAAGCGATAGAAGTCGCTGTTACTAGTAGTGCCGAAAAATTCCGTGAAACTGTTACCACGAAGACTGCCCACGTCCATAAATTTGCTGAGACTGCTGCCAATTTCTGATGGAATAGAACTTGATGGTGGCGCAGCTAAACGTCCTTCGCTATGACCGTAAAGTACAAAGTGATTGTAGGCTTGATAGTTGCTGAAGTTTGCTAAGTCGCTGTTATTAGCACGGTAGTAGCTGGCAGAAAAAGATGGTGATGATTGACGGCCTTCATTCAAACCATAAGTTTGAAAATGTTCCAACAGTTGACTATTACTCAGTTTTGCTGCTACCAAATCCGCATTGTAGGATTTATAGGAATTGACATCAAAAGCAAAAGAAAACGTTCTTCCCTCAGAAAGTCCGTAGAGTTCAAAATGTGCTAGCAGTTGACTGTTATCGAGTTTTGCTGCTACTAAATCTGCATTGTAGGATTTGTAGGAATTTAGATTAAAGAACTGAGAAAACTGTCGTCCTTCGGAAAGACCATAACTACGTAGATGTTCAAATAACTGTTCATTATTAAAGTTTAATCTAGATAAATCGCTGTTAGCAGCACGATAAAAGTTGAGGTCAACTTCTGGTGAGAAGCGGCGACCCTCGGCGATACCATAGTTCTGCAAATGCTCAAATAATTGACTGTTATTGAAGTTAGCTAGATCTGAGTTACTAGAGCGATAGAAGTTGAGATTAGCAAACGGTGAGAAGGCACGTCCTTCATTCAATCCATAGGTTTGAAAGTGGTTTAAGGCTTGACTATCGTTGAAGTTTTGTAGGTCTGAATTGGCAGCACGATAGAATTTTGCATCGAACAAGTTGTTTATAGCCATAGTTTTTGTTTTAATAGTTACGATATTTTTGAGCAGCAATATTCTATAGTTTGCCTCAAGGATTTCAGGATAAATAAACAATTTATCAAACTTTATCTAAAATTTAATATACAAACAACTACGTAAAGTTTATCTGACTTCAAATGCAGAAATTTTTATTTAGAATATAATTTTAAAAGGGTTATGAAGTAGTTAAATCGCGCTCACCCTTTTGCTTGATGAGGTGATCGCACATAAATGTAAACGAACCAGCGGTTGTTTGATGACTGCTAAAAAATCGATTGCTCGTTGAGTAGCTGTACTTAGCGCGATCGCATTTTTAACTAACTTTTAAAATTCCGAGACTACCTGAACGGTAACTCTTACTAAAATCATTAATCGGGCAAAGAAGTTACAAATTAAGTACTGCCGCTAAATATTTGCCTTATTTGTAAGCTTGTAGGCATTTGTTTCACAAGTTTTAGATGTTGAGAAGACTTGTAAAAATGCAGTTAGTCTCAATAAGTTTTATCTGTTTAACTGGCAGAAAAAGCTTTGCAAAAGACAAGATTTTATTCAATTACTATTTTATGCAAGTTAGGTGTGCTACAGTTTACTTACGCTCTGCGACTATTTGTTGTTATAAGCGATAAGCGATCGCTTTTAGCAGTTGAGGTGGTCTAAACGGTTTAGTAAGGTAATCGTCTGCTCCTAGCTCCATACCTTCGCGTATAGAGGATTTGTCAGCTTTGGCAGTGAGAAAAATAAACGGCACTTTAGCTGTGGCTGGGTAATTGCGCAACTCATTTAGGACGCTGTAACCGTTCATGTCAGGCATCATAATATCGCAAATAATTAAATCTGGGATATGTTTGAGCGCCCACATCATGCCAGTAAAGCCTCTTTCAAAACCAATGGCATTGTAACCTTCCTCTTCCAGAATTCCTACAATGTTGCTCCGCAGGGGTGCTTGATCTTCAATTACCAGAATCGTTTTCATCTCTTGCTCCCTAATTATTTAATGGAATAGTAACTGTAAACTTTGTCCCAACCCCGACTGCACTAGTAACACTAACTTCACCGCCGTGTAAGTCTACTGACTTTTTGACAATCGCTAGCCCTAATCCTGTCCCAGAGGTTGTGCCGACGTTGCTTCCCCGATAGAAAGACTGAAACAATTGTGCTTGATCTGCTTCTAAAATGCCAATACCGTTGTCTTTGATACTGAAAATTGCTGCAACGCGATCGCAAACCAAGTTAAACTCAACAGTACTTTCTGGAGGAGAATACTTAATAGCATTCGAGAGCAAGTTAGTGAGGATGTGTCGCAATAGTGTTACATCTAAGCAGACATTAGTGCATTGTCCTTGACTAATGAAATTAATCGCGTGCTTTCCCGCAATGAGTTGCATCTCTTCCACTAAATCGCAGCAAAACTGAGATAGATCCATTGGGGCTGGTTTGAATTGTAGTTTTTCCGCTTCGGCTTTACTTACTAACAAAACATTGTCCAAAAGTTCAGTCATATGCTCGGCAGCAGTTTGAATCCGACGCAGATGTTCGAGTTTTTTTGACTCGTCCCACTTGTAACCGTAAAGTTCGAGCATATCAGCAGAAGATAAAATCGTCGCCAACGGAGTGCGGAACTCGTGGGAAGTGGTGGAGATGAAGTGAGATTTAAGTTCGCTCAGTTCTTTTTCTTTTGCTAGCGCCTTGTAAACTTCTGCTTCTGCTCGTTGCAGCGCAGTAACGTCAACCGCTACGCCCCCAACTAACCGCCGCCCACTAGCGTCTTGAAAGGGAAACTTGAAGACTAACCAATAATGGGAATATCCTTCAGATGAGGGAACAGTTTCCAAAGCTTCTACTGGCTGCTCGGTTGAAATTACAGCCAAATCGTTTTCGCGCATTTGTCTAGCAGCCTCTTCTGGCAACCAATCGAAATCCGTCTTACCCTCCAAGATATCTACTTTGGCTTTAAACAGATGCTCGAATGGTCGATTAGCGTAAACGTAGCGTCCCTCCTGGTCTTTCATAAACGCCAATGTTGGACTGTTGTTCATAAAAGCCTGGAAGCGTTCCTCGCTTTCACGTAATGCGATTTCTATCTGCTTTTGTGAGGAAATGTCTATATTCACTCCAACCATCCACACAGATACAGCGCCAGTATGGTCGTAATAGCAAACTTGACCTTTGCTAGCAATCCAATGAACAGTACCGTCAGACCAGACAACGCGAAATTCAATATCGTAGTCTACATTCTTCTCCATCGCACGGTAGGCTGCTTCAGCAACCATTTCGCGGTCTTCAGAATGAACAAGTTCTAGGAAATTGTTATAAGTAACTTCGCAACCAGAAGGACTGCAGCTTTGGGCAAAACCGAGATTTGCTGCCGCGTCGAGAGAGTAGCTGATTTTGCCAGTTAAGATGTTCCAGTTCCAGGTACCCATGCGAGCTGCATTCAAGGCTAATCTTAGCCGCTCTTCACTCTGTTGCAGTGCTAACTCATGCTGCTGGCGTTCAGTAATGTCGCGTGTCACTTTAGAAAAACCTTTAAGATTTCCAGCCTCGTCTCTTAATGCTGTAGTAATAACATTCGCCCAAAAATAAGAGCCGTCCTTGCGTAGTTGCCAACCTTCATTCTTAACTCGACCTTCAGCTGCTGCTATCTCTAATTCTCTATCTGGCTTGTCACGTTGTATATCTTTAGATTTGTAAAAGTAGGAAAAATGTTTACCGACGATTTCGCTGGTTTGATAACCTGTCATGCGTTCTGCTCCAGCGTTCCAACTGGTAATATATCCTTTAGGATCTAGCATGAAAATCCCATAATCTTTTACTTCCTCAACCAACAACTGAAACCGCTCTTCGCTTTCCTGCAATGCCTTTTGATACCGCTGACGCTCGGCAAGTTGTACTAGCTGTTGTTCTGCCCAACTTTGGCGTTCGTGCCTCACCTTTTGAACATAATTTCCGAAAATATCGGCTAAACCCGGTTCCTCTTCTACCAAACTATCCAAATTGTCAATGACTCGCTTGTCTGCTTCACAACTAATTTCAGGGTGAGCTTCCAACCATACATGACAATTTTTCACGTAAGCAATAAACCCGATTAAGTGCTGGTAATTAACGGCTCCCAACAATCGGCGCAGCTCGTTCCGACAATGCTCGGCTTGCTCTGTTTGCAGACATACAAAAATTGAACAATAGAGTAAACTTTCTTCGAGTGATGCATTCAATGATAAGACAACTAGTTGATTGGAGTGTGTTGCTAAAAAATTAAGGTGTTCGTTAATTTCTGTTTTGGTAGGGCAAGGTAATGTCAGCAATTCCAACACTTCCCATCCCTTTAATCCTAAAGAGTGTAAACAACAACTGTGACAGATTAAGCTATAGGGAACGACACAGTAGCGCGAAAGATAACAAGCTAGCTTTTCCTTAAACAGATTTGAAAGAGGATTATTTATATACACAGTCAGCGTTTGCTGCCATAGATTCTCCAAAACTTGTAAGTTCTGTACCGACTCAAAGAAAGGTGGAACAAAACCGAAGTTATCTTGGATTTCCTGCCAAATTTGTTTGCTTGTACGCATAAAGTCCAGTTTTTTCTTGAACCTTAGTGAATCGTGATGATTTAAAGTTATTAGTACCTGCCAAAGAACAATCTTGCCGTTAAGACTCTCACAGCTACTAAAAATCAAGCTAAACAGTTATTATGGAAGAAGAGAATGAGAAGATAAAATCTATCTGTGTTCATGCAATGTTCCGTTTTAGATTAAGTTGCTACAAAAAAACACATATCATATATGAAGCGCGGATTATTACATAGATTTAAAAGCAGAATAATCTCTTTTAATAATCTTATTTCTTAAAAAGATACTACTTTCTTATTGCCTGCTGCCGCTCATTTATGAAGGAACAAGTGGTGGGAGCAGTCATAATTAAATCTTCCACATTCCGTAGCATTGTTGCACAAATTAAATCCAAAGGTAAATCATTCGGATCTTGCCCAAAAGGCTCTTCAATTTCAGCCCCTATTTCTTCAATTCCAAGTAATAGTGTACTGACAAAAGCTAATGCCAAACCAGTCCACCAGCCTAAGCCATTTACTATTTCAAAAGGCAATAATATGCAATAAATCAATAATAGCTGCTTGAGCTTAATTGCATATGCCAAGGGCATTGGGGTTTTCAGAATACGCTCACAACCACCTAAGATATCCACTAAATCGTTTAACAAATTTTGTAAAGTAGTTAGCTGATAAGCATCTAAGCATTTGCGATTATATTGATGCTGAAGATAATCTCCAATCCAAAAAGCAATTTCTAATGGAGGATGATTAGTAGATTGGAGTTTAAAATAGTGAATTGATGACATTAATGGCTCTAACTCGCTATTGACTTGGCTTTGTCTAAGATGTAGCTTCATTGCTATTGCAAAAGCAACCAGTAGTCTCAGAGTTGACTCTTTTTCAAATCGGTCATCGGGTTCGCGTTCTTCAATTATTAGCCAAATATTGCGAGCTAAGTTACGGACAGTATTGACTAAAGCTCCCCATAGCTTACGCCCTTCCCAAAATCGTTCGTGAGCTGTATTTGTTCTAAAAACCAATAACAAACTCAATACGATATTGCAAGTCAAAACAACATTGTGAATAACTTTATCTATCTCTACAAATGATATAGGCGCATGAAGTTCTTTAAGCAATGAAATTAAAAAACCATACGAGCCGCATAATAATACCCAAGGAAAAATTGCTGGAATCACTGAAGATTGAAGTCGAAATACTATTTGAAACCAATTAAGGGTTTCATTAGTATAAATATGAAATTTTGCATTATAAGATCTTGATTTATATTTTTGGTTGTTACTAGCAATTTTAAACGAAGAATATTTTTGAGATGATAAAGACATATATTTCTCTACTCTAATAAATTAGAAATAACCTTTGCTTGGTTTGATCTGGCAACCTATAAAAAATATTTAAACAACAAGCTTTTGATAAATCATCAATATTATTTCATTCTAGGTATTTAAATGTAAATTACACATAAGCTATCAAATCAAGTTTAGGGTTTTTCTTCTAAATTTAAAATTGTCAAAAAATGTATAAATGTTATGGATTAATTTATTAATTTTAGCAACAAACACTAACAAGTGATTTTTTGACAATTTTGTAAAGTAGTAACTTGAAACTTTTGTAAAGATAATGAGCGGCAGCCTTTATGTAAATATAATTAATCGCGCGATCGCATTAATTTTATCTATGTTTTATACAATCAAGCTTAATAGTAAAGTTAAATTGAACCTTGACCAACGGGAATTATACTGATTTATATAGGTCTAGATCTGTTTGAGCTTCCGTACGATCGCTAATTAAATCAGTGATTTTACAGTCATAAAGACAGTAAAATTATGGGTGGGTAATATTCTGAATTTGTGCAGCGGGAAGCTAAACTGCTCACCTAAATTTATAGCAATTGACGAATCAACTAATCGATGCTAAAGTAGCTAGATTATGTCGTCATTATTGGTTTTTGAGAGAGTATTCAAGCTATTGACGTAAGCGCAATGATCGCTACACGATAGAGCGTGACATTCACGCTTTGAAGATGGCATACAACGATATTGAGCGGTGGAATTATTACTAGAAGCAGTGATCGCTCAAAATCTAGAGTGCTTGATTAAACAGTTTACTCGGCTGCTAGAGGAAACACAGGTAGAACGAAATATACTCTACGCGATCGCCACTTATGTTAAACTAAATGTAATTGAAGCTAACATAATTTACTTTGCCGAACATAAATACCTGGGCTAGGAATAATTTTAAGGCTAATTTTAGATTTCAAATATACAGCCGATAAAATCGCAAATTTGGTTACATTTTTAAGTTATACCTGCTTCTAAGTAAGAGGATAGCAGAACTATATCTGAAATAAAATTAATTCAATTATTAATAAAGCTTTAATTAATTAGTAGAATTTTAAATTAATTAACGAAAAAAATATATGTTTTTCATGTTCTTGTAAATGAAAGCAAGTAAATTCATCAACAATCACACAGATGAGAGATAGGAATTGTTATTGTTCGCAATAATACCCCGAATTTCTTCAACTATCTGGTTGTATGTAGCATCTTGAAAAACTGATACTGATTCATTGATCGCAATTGGTTGTGCTAAATCGATCCATGATTTGCAACCGCCATATGTTGAACTGTAGGGAATCATTTGTTCCTGAGCTAACTTATAAGCCCGCAGCAGCAGGATGTAAAGTGGCTGACGTGGTTTCCATTTGAGGCGATCGCTAATAAATTGCTCGTTCCAAATATGAAACGGTAGCAAAGCATCTACAGTTGTCTCCTCAGACACTAATAAAATATCAGTAATCCGAGCAAAACTGCCGATACGAATTGTTTCTGGATGCCAACCGGAGGTAACTGGAGTTACTTGTTCGGTATATTCAGATTTAAGCAAAAAAGGCTGCTGATGCTCGTGGGTGGGGTAAAGTAAAACTTGGTCGTGGGCAACTTGAAAACGCCCACCGCGTTCATTGATACCACCTTTACGTAGCAGCATAATCGTTTTACCCTGTTCTAAGGCATCGACGGCAACAGCCCATTCTTTGAATGCGTGGCTAGTAGTGGATGACATGACGAGCGAGGAAATTATGAATACTAAATGCTGAAATTTTGAATTCAAAATTTCAGCATTTTTGTTTAATTTAGGCTAGCGGCTGTAACTATAGCTAGATAACTCACTTAAGAGTGATTGTTTAAAATTATTAAAACAATAAATATACACAAAGATAGATTCTCAAGGAAGAAACTAAGACATGGAAAAGCGATCGCTTGGTACATCAGGCATCAAGATTACCCCAATATTGATGGGAACTTGGCAAGCTGGTAAAGCACAGTGGGTAGGAATTGAAGATGCTGAGACTATTAAGGCGATCCGCGCAGCGTTTGATGCTGGGATTACCACAATTGACACTGCTGAAGTTTACGGGAAAGGACATTCAGAGCAAATTGTGGCTCAAGCTTTATCTGACGTGCGATCGCAGGTAGAATACGCTACCAAAGTATTTGCTAATCACCTCAAATACGACTCTGTAATTGAGGCGTGTGAGGGTTCGCTGAAAAACTTAAATACAGATTACATCGATCTGTATCAAATTCACTGGCCAAGTGGCGCTTTTAATAGTGATATTGT
>DATNQH010000013.1:0-45836 GCA_036704105.1 Leptolyngbyaceae cyanobacterium
GCTATATTTTGAATCGCGCATAAAACTAAAAGGAATATGCTAGCTATAATAAATAGCAGTTTTTGAAGATTTAAATTTTTTAGCATAGCATTCTTCCTCTGAGTTGTCATACCATTTTGCTAGATACCGCTAATAACTCAAACAAATGGAAATCGATATTAGGCAAGCTTAAAAAATACTGGAATGGCTATTTTAGCTTTGTCGACGCTACATCTAATTAGTTGAATCTAGTTAAAACAATGCGAAGGAAATGATAAAATTCCTGCAATAAAATATCCCCATTTTTTGGGTTAAGAAGCGTATGCGCCTTACTGGCTGAATGCTTTTAGCTGCGATCGCATGGCGCACTATCTTTCTAAATCCAAATCGCCTCTAGTTCTGCCGCCAATAATGTTAGTGTCAACAACCTTCGACATGGTATGAGTTGTTTTTATTATTGGCGCGATCGCTCTGCAAAGTCAGCTTTTGGTTGAAATAATTTAAGGCAAACTACCAGTCTAAACGCCAGTAACGATTATCGATAGCTTGTGTTTCACCATAGCTGCTTTTACTCCACTTATGCAGTTCAATGTTAGCTTGCAAGCAGACCAATAAATCTACAACAAATGCTAGTCCTGCCACAGGAGATAGAAGTATTGCTTTTTTTAAAGGGGCGTATTGCAGACCGAGAATTCGACGTAGCAGCATAAAGCGATCAACAACCCACCAACCTCTTTTCGCCATAGCTGCTTGAATAAGTTTGTTTACCCAAAGTGGCTCTTGCTCGTTTCTCTTCTTGACTAACAAGCCGAGATCTTCCGGTTCTAGGCAGTTTTCCCGCAGATCCTCATAGAGGAAAGCATTAATCGTGTTACCCATGACCTGGCGTACTTCATGTCGCAACAAGCTCTTAATATCGATGTAAGCCTCAAATGCATGAGAGGCAGAGTCTGCCCGCACAACTCGATCTACCACTGTTGGTGAGGTTAAACTATTAGTAACAATCATCGACCAGAGGAAGCCATCTTCGACTATGACTCCCAAGGGCATCCAGATGTTGCGTAGGAGCGCGGGACGACAACAATAAAGCTGGCTGATCCAAGCTGATTTAGCTCCTGTTACTTTTGATACAGAGAGTGACAACTTCTCGATCAAATTGGTTTTCTGTTTGAGTGCGACATCTTTGATCGGCATATCTACAGAAACCCAAGCATCGGGCTTCTGTTCCAAAGTACAAATCAAAGCGTCGAGAGTGCCACCTTCAAGCAACTGAATGTCTGCATCCATAACGATCAGATAGTCAGCAGCAGGGTTAGAGTATTCATGCACATAGAGATTCCAAGCATTAGGTTTTCCTGGTTGTTCGACTTCGTAGACTTGCCAGCTAATGTTGGGGTGAGTGGATGTCTCCACCAACTGCAAGAGTGTTTCCCTGCTAATAGCTGCTGTGTTATCACTACAGCCGTTAGGCACTACCACAATTTCGATCGCTTCGATTTTTTGGTAAGTCTCTGGCTGTTTAAATATGCTTTGCTCGAACAAAGAGTGCAATGTGGTGCCAATCTCAGCAGCTTCGTTATATGCAAGTATGCCAATACTTATCTTCAATTTCTTACCTCCCCTCTGCTAAATGTATTTTTACTGTTAATGCGCGATCGCGCGCATATCCCCAGGCATAATGATGAAATAGCTGAAGTATTTATTTTGCTTTTGACAGTAGTCAACCAAGACGTTTGAGAGATTCTGATTTAAGTTTTATGGTACGATGCCAACACATATTCCTAGCTCTTGCATTCCTTAATTCAGCTACGGCTAAAACCTAGTATTGATTGGTAAATGTCCATCAAGGAAGAAAAATAATTTTTGACATCGAAAGGCGTGACACTTTCCCTGGCAACGCTTCCTAACGAGAGCCTTAAGTCTTCACTCTCTATTAAACACTGGATCGCTTCAGATAATTGTTTAATATCGCCTGGATTAACTAATAAGCCATTCTTGTTTTGAGTTATTATATCTGGTATTCCTCCTACTGGTGTAGAAATAACAGGTAAGCTCCAACTCATTGCTTCAAGCAGTGCTAGTGGCAAACCTTCATTGTAGGTAGGAAGCACAAATATATCAGCTTTCGCTAACAGCGTATTGCGTTGTTCTGAGTCTAACCAGTCAAATACGGTTACATAGTCAGTTAAATTTAGACTCTCAACTAGTTCTCGCGCTTTTTCTACTTCTCCGTCTCCTGCCAAAATCAACTCTGCCCGATTTTTCTTCTCAATAGGAAGCATAGCAAACGCTTGAATCAAATCGAATACACCTTTGCGTTGACCTATGCGTCCCAAAAAGACAACACTTACTTTACCAGAGTTTTTACGTAATGGGACTTGTTCGGGAAGTTTTATCGGGTTGGCAAGCGCCACGATTTGTTCTGGTTCTAATCCTAGATTTTTGATGTAGAAGTTTCTCCAGCTTTCCGATACGGCAATGAAGCGATCGCATTTTCTAAAAGCCCAACTCAGTCCTTGCTTAATCGGCTGAGGAAGCTTTTCGTAAAATAAATGAAACTCTGGACTATTGGAATGTAAAATAACTGGTTTTTTAAACACTAACTTCGCTAAAGTCGTAATAATTGATTTGCGAAAAGCACTTCCTCGCTCCGCAACATGAAGGTGAATAATATCGACTTCTTTGGTTAGCAAATACAATAATAGCTTAAATAAAGCAATCCAAAACAAGGCTGCTTTACGGATGCTAGAGCCATCTTCCACAGTACCAATATGTTCTATTTGAATGTTAGGAGGAGCTTGTTCAAGCATCAGCTTTTCTACTGTTACTATTCCACCCTGCCTGCGCAAGCTGTCACCCAGCATCAGAATTTTTAGTTGTTTTATTTGTTTATTTTTCATGTTTCACGCTCAAATTAGATTTTATCAAATTTAATATTTAATAAAATTTTTTAATTAACAAATTAATTATTTTGTTAGATATTAAACACCATCTTGTTAGGCATAACAAATTTTTACAACTTAAGTAGCATCATACTTTTAATCAATATCTTTTACAAGAAACAACTATTTTGTTTAATCACAAATCAAATTTGAGTAACTACGCTATTTACCTAATGGTTGTATTTAATCAATTTTGAATTTTTGAAAGCACCTGCATCACCAAAAGTACTGCTTGACGCTATTATTTTGAATTTATCCCCTATGATTGTATGGGCAATGAGGGAAATCTTTTGTTTTTCCTATTACACTTAAACATCTATTCACCTTATTACTCATAGAGCAAATCAGATAATATTGCTGCTATTAACATCGGTTTAATTTGCTTAAATGACTTGTTGGAAATAATATGCTTCCAAGCAAGGCTAGCTAATATGCAATACTTGCCCATACTGCGCTAAAGCTTTCTCTAAGGAGAACTCAGCAGCTCTTTGCTGCAACATAGTAGAATTTGGAGGTCGATCTAAAGTGTCTGCGATCGCCTCAGCCATACCCTCAACATCCTCCACAGCAACTAGCTTGCCGTACTTTCCGTTTTCCAGAATTTCTGCTGGGCCGCTTTCACAGTCGGTAGAGACTACGGGGGTTCCTGTTGCCATCGCTTCTACAATCACATTGCCAAAACCTTCCCATATTGATGAGAGTACAAACACTGCCGAGTGAGTCATGTAGGCATAGGGGTTAGCCACAAACCCAGGCAAAGCTACGCTATCTGTCAAACCGAGTTGCTCAACCATTGCCTCTATACGCGATCGTTCTGGGCCTTCGCCCAGAATCATCAGCCGCACTGGGCGCTGCTGTTGCAGTTGAGCAAAAGCGCGTATGAGAGTCGGAAAATCCTTTTGCTTCTCCAACCGCCCTACACCTAAAATCACTGGAGGCTCTTGAGCAGAAAACCAAGGATGAGCCAGTGGGTGTTGCGCTTTTTCCAACAATTCGGGGGTAAATATTGGGTTGTAAATTACCTTGATATTGTCCCCAGGCAAACCTAGACGGATTAAATCCTCAGCTACCCCCTGAGACACTGTAACAACTGCATCTGCTTGGGGATAAAACCAACGTGCCAGCAAGGGTGACAACTGCCTTTTCAATTTGTTGCTGTTTTTGGATTCTCGTGAAAGATGGTTATGTACGCTTACTACCACCCGGGTAGACATTCCTGCTAGTCGCTTAGCCCACAGCGCTATTATGTTCGCATCGTTTTCTCCACAAAGTATGGCTATAGGCTGCTCTTTTTGTATGTAGCGCATCAAAATTGGGAGACTAAACAACAGCTTCTTATTCTCCAAATGCACTAATCGCACCTCTGAAGGAACTTGAGACAAATAAGGTCCTTCTGCCTTAACCAGAACTAAGTCTACTTTTATGCCTTGCTCTACAAAACCACGAGCAAGGTTGAGCATCACCCTCTCAGCTCCACCGCCGTCAAGGCTGGGGAGAAAAATTACCACGCTAGAATTCATTTAATTCTCCTAAAGCGGCAGGGATGATATTTGGTTGAAATCTGCAATAAATTTTTGCACATTTTCATTTAAAAAAAATCAATCCAAAGAGTTACAGTAAGCTTGAATAAAATGTTTAGCTAACCTTTTCTGGGGTAAAATTTCTAGTTTCTTTCAAGCTGCTATCTGTACTAAACCAAATAGATGTTGAAAGAGTTACTGCTACATACAATACCCAAAAAATATTGTTCTGTTTTAAAAGTGTGCCTTCAGTTGTGTTAGTAAGTAATCCTAATGTTAAACATATTAGCGGCCAAAGACCTTCTGCTGTATTAACCCTGCGTGCTAAAAATATTGCCTGAAAGTATGACTTGAGCAAGCTTATTGCACACATAGACAAACCTAATAAACCTAGTTCAGCCCAAAGATCTAAAAACCCGTTGTGAGAATAGCCTGCCTGGAAATTAGCTGCTCGCCAGACATAAGCCGACTTTCCCTCTTGACCTAGCCAAAATGCACTGTATCCATAACCCAGCCAGGGGCTTTGCCAGATCATATCTAGCACAGCAGCCCAAATTCTTGTGCGACCAGTAAGGGTAGCATCTCGTCCTAAAGCACCGAAAACAGCGTCCTGATTACTAACCATTACAGTACCTATGCTGCCAAACACAATTGCTACAGCTATAAAAAAGAGCAGCATCCAAGAACTATTCCACCGCAAAGCTCTGTATAACGGCAACACAACCAAAAGATTTAGTAATAGAACCAAGGCACCTTTTGAAGTCGAAAGCAAAACTAAGCCAACTGACAGGCCAACACCAGCCCATAATAAATAACGCTTCTTGGGACTATTCATTGCCATAAGTAGGAACACAAGTGTACTCATGACCATCATTTGACCTAAAATATTTTTGTGCGTGTATACACCTCGGAATGCACCTCGAACATCAGCGTCATGCATAATCCCGTAGGCTGGAAGTGCTAAAGGGAATACAAGACTAGAAACTGCTGCTAAACCTAAAGCCCAGGCCAGCAATTGCAGTTGCTGTTTTAGAGAATAACGAGTAGCAAAATATACGCCGAACAGAGTTGTTCCAAATAAAGCAAAGCCACGTCGCAAAGTAATTAAAGGTGCATCAGACCAAAACACCGAAGCCAGAACTATGCCGACAAGAATTAGTATAATTTGTTCTTTTATGAGAAAATAAACAATCATCTTCCACCGTAAAACAGCTAAGATGAGTGCGATCGCATAGATGACAAAGAAAGGAATTTGAATTGCCGCATTTCCTTCATTTACATCAAATGACCCACCAGTTGTTATTTCATATAGAATCGGTATCCAAGCTCCTGTAAAAATCACAAGAGCCACAACGACATATATCTGTTCAAATAATAAAAGTTTTTTCATAATTTAATCACTTGAGGCAGTGGTAAAAAGCTCTAAAATTAATTTCAAGTCTTTCTAGTGGTAATAAAGACGAAAAATAACTTTGGACAACTTTTTGGTAAGCCGCCTCGATTCCCCCAGTACGCCAATAGAAACCAATACCAACTGCAAACAAATTATTAGCAAAATTCTTGATGAAAGGAAAATTAATTCGCATCCAATAAGCGGTGAGTGTGTGTATTCTAGCTATCAACTGTTGCTTATCCTGTCTCAGAGTAAAAGCGTTAGTAGCATGAATCCTCTGGGTTGCTAATTCTTTAGCTAAGGCGAAACCTTCGCTCAGTGCTAATGCCGTAAATTTCAGGTAAGTATCACCAATCGAAACAGCATCAGCTTCAGGCATGGGAAGAATTTGCTCAAGGAGCGATCGCGTAAAACAGAGTCCAGATGTTGCCGGAATGCAAGGTATTTTACCTCTTAGTTTGCCTTTTTTGAGCGCGGCTCTCAAATCGTATTCACCAGATGACCAATCATAAATATTTTGACTAATTGTTCCAGTATTATTATCTATTAACTGCAAGGGATGGTAACACCAACCAAGATTTTCGTGAGAGCTAAACACATCTACAATTTGAGCCACTTTTTCAGGCATAAACATATCATCCGAGTCCAAAAAACAGATGATATCTCCTCGACTTGCCGCAAAGCCTGCATTGAAAGCAGAGGCTTGTCCGCCATTTGCCTTTAGTATTGGTATTATCTTATCTCGATAACTTTTAATCATGTCTTGCGAGTTGTCGGTCGAGCCATCGTCAACCACAACGACTTCGGTGTTCAGGTAAGTTTGGTTTAATGCGCTATCAATCGCTTCTTGCAGAAATTGACCGTAGTTGTAGTTGTTGATAATGATGCTGACTAAAGGATTATTCATAGTTCAAATGTCATTCTTTTTTATCTACTTGTCTGCAATTTTCCATCTTTCAAGTTTGAATGCGATCGCCCTTTTCTACTGCTGGATGATTTGGCTGAGAGTAATTATTTCATCAAGCAAGCTTTGCGTGTTTTACCTTTGAATTTTACTGATGACTCCGAAATATTTAGGGTTTTAAGCCGTACTATCTGAACTAAATTTTTGCCGAACGCCAAACTTATATTTAAGATTAACCATCAATTGATTTAACCTTTTTAAAATTTCTAATCCCACGAATCTAAAGAAAAGAGGATTTCGTAACATCTCAGTAATTGCTATTGAGAATTTACCTTGTTTTAGTGGTATAGTTACACGCTTGTAACTTTGAAATGTTTTGATACCTCGATCAAGTTTTGCTAGCCGAACTTTTAGAGCATTTATTAACTTTGGATTTTTCTCTATAGCTTCTTCTTGTAAAATTTTATAACTAGTTTCGTACATTTGCTGCTGGCATTTTACATAGTCAGTCACAAGAGAGCTGGAATGAGAAAAATAAAAGTAATAGGGCTGCGGAACAACAATAAATTTTGCTTGAGATAATAAGCTTTTTACAAAGAGTAGAAAGTCTTCGCCATAACGTAATTCTTCATTAAATATTAGCTCGTGTTCAACTAAAAAACTGCGTTTGATCATGGGTTTTACCAAACCCAAATCTAATTCAATGAAATCTACTGCATTAATTTGTGTAATATCGTTAAAACGGACTGGACGCGAACCAAATCCTAACTTTTCAGAAAATCTTGTACCCCAAGGCTGCTCTGCACCTTCTGCAATTAGATATAGATCGTCAACAATAAAATCCGCATTTTCTGCACGGGCGACTTGCAAAAGCTTTTCTAAACGATTTGGTGCATACCAGTCGTCCGAGTCAAGCATTGCTATCCATTCTCCTCTGGCTATATTTATGCCTCGGTTACGGCTGTAGCTCGGCCCTTGATTGCGTTCGTTAACAATCAGTTTGAGGCGATCGCTACAATAGCGTTGCACTACCTTTGTAGTAGTGTCATTTGACGCATCATCCACTACAATTACTTCTACATTTTGCTCGGTCTGTTGCAACACAGATTCTATGGCCCGGGCAATATATTTTTCTCTATTGTATGTAGGAATGATAACTGATACCTGGGGATTCATAAACAAGCCTCCTCACTATATATTTGCTGCAAAAAAGTGACTAAATGCATCGGTCAAATCATTTATGCTGATGCGTGCAAATGCACCAAAAATGCAGCTAACTCTCGCTGTGACAGAGAAGACAACGAGTAGATTGTGTCAACCCACAGCCCAAACAATTTGTATTCAACTAAATCAGAACTTATCCTCATAAGAGCCGATATGAATGCTGTTAGCTTGACTACGCGCTACCAATATTTATGCTTCAAGCTATACCCCGCAGGCTTTTAATATAATATCCAATCTGCTGATATGTACTTGGCAAGAAGGCTATTATAACTAAGCCCAAGGCTGACCACCATCCTAACTGATAAACAAATAAAGCTGCTGCCGAGGCACTCCACCATAGCATAGGCAAGCGATAGTCAGGACTGCTGATGTTACGCACGACGAAAATGTGAATGACAGCATAACTTGCTAAAGCTACTACTTCACCCCAGCCGTAACCCACTATGCTTGATAAGCGCGGTACTAGCAGCAAACTTGCCCCAGCAAAAAGGATAATATGTGCCACATGAAAGGCTGTAACCTCCCAGTTCTTTTGCAGTACATACAAAACTGAGGAATGCAAATTGAACATAGCATTACTCAGATAGCTTAAGGCAATAAAAGGATAAATTTGGATGACTGGTAACCAGCGATCGCCAAACAATAGAGGAAGAATCAACGGGGAAACCCAGCTTGCCGCCACTAAAAGAGGCCCTAAAGCTAATATTTGAAGGCTCATTCCTTCACTGACAGCCTTGCCTAGCCGAATCGGATCTCCCTGCAAACGGCCGAGGGCGGCGATCGATAGCCGCCAGGTTGCACCCTTGACAAAACTCAATACTTCTACTAAACGGATCGCTAGAGCTACATATCCCACTGCCTCTGCTCCAGCGTATCTGCCTACAACCAGTGGGTTAACTAGGTTGCGGAGTTGCCATACCCAAGAAGAGGCAGAGTAGCCCACACTGTAAGTGAGCATCTGCTTAATCAAATCCGGATTCCAACACAAGCGGGGACGGTAGCGTGAAATCAAGAAAAGTAAACTAACAGTCTGAATTTGCTGAGTACACCATCCAGCTACTGGTGCCCAAACTCCCGCTCCTTGAAAAGCCAAAGGCAGAGCCACTAAATAATATATTAGCTGGCTGCCTAACTCAATCACAGCCACCCGCTTGTAGTCTAGCCTGCGTTCTAACCGAGCTAAGGGAACTTGGCTTAAAAGAACCAATGGCAGCCCCAGAAATATAACCCCCGCCACAGAGCTAAACCCATCCAGCCGCACCCACTGACTTAGTAAAGGTAGTCCGAGTAGAGATAGGAGCATTCCTCCTAGTCCCAGCAACAGCAGAAGAGTGAAAGCTTGGTGATATACTTGTGAGTCCTCCTCCCCTTCCCGCCGCACTACAAAAATCTCAATTCCCAACTGGCTGAGGCTTTGAACATAACCAAAAATATTCAAGCAAGCAGCGTAAAGACCATATTTTTCTGGGCCAATGGCACGGGTGAGTAGTAAAACTCCACCAAGTCCAATGATTACCCCTAACCCCTGACGTATTACCAGGAAAGTGCCTCCGCGTAGCACTTGAGTACGCAAGCTCTTGCTCATCTGTAAATTGAGCTAACTAGTGAAAAAATCATCTTATTACATTTAGTAAACTTTAGTAAAGTTGTAGCGTATGACTCAAGATAGAATTACGCTGAATAAATCGTACTGAAGCGCAGCCATGTAAGGCTGAGTCAAGCTGGAGAACATAACTCAAATATCTTATATCATTCCACTGGTATTTGTCGGTTTTTATCAGCACTAAAAGCGTTGATAAGCTTTGAACGTCAATTCAGCAGTGCGTTCCCAGTTCCATTGTTCAACTACTTGTTTATTATGCGCACCCATGCATAACAGATCGGATTTCTTTTGCACTGCACGCTCGATCGCTTTAAGTATACCATTTTCGTCGTCTGGTTCATAGAGAATTCCTCCCCTCTCATCTAGCACCTCGGCAATACAACCTTTACGTGGTGCAATACACGCTCGCGCAAATGACATTGCCAAAATGATTGAACCAGAGGTCAAAATGTCTCGGTATGGCAAAACCACCACATCACAGGCATTCATATACACTTGTACTTGGTCATCAGCAACGAAGCCGGGGATAAACTTGATCTTGTCATAACCTCGGAGCGTCAAATTAATTTGTTCGGCTAATTCATTTGAGGCTTTGCCTGCAATTACCAGATATACCCCATCGTCTCCTAACTGCTTGAAGGCATTGATCAGTTCAGGCACTCCTTTATAGCCACGAAGCAGCCCCAGAAATAAAAAGATCAGTTTAGCATTTTTAATACCTAAAGTTTTCTGAGCCTCCGAACGGTTGATCGCGTTCTCATAATAATTAACATAATTGGCGTGTGGGATTACAAAGATATTGTCATCCTTCTTCAAGTGAAAGGATGCGATCACTTCCTGCTTCGCTATCTCACAGTGGGTAATAATTGCGTAGGCAAGCCTACTAAAACAGATGTTGAAGGTGCGCTCGAATTTTACCTGTATATTCTCGTGGTTTTTAAGATCGTGTATAGTCCAGACAATCTTCACCCCCATGAGTTTCAAAATCAGCACTTGGCTGAAGAATGTAAAAAATTTGCACAGAAACTTGAACTTGTTTGATGCTAGGAAGAACGGGTAAAGCGTATGAAAGTGTATAACGTCGGGTCGCCATTGGATAACGGCTGGCGTTAAAAAGATGGTGTGGTTGTGATTAAAAGTTTTTACCTCGACACCCAATTGCTCTAGATGCTTAACTAGTAGTTTTTGGTAAGGGTTTTTAGACCACCAAGGCAAAAAGAATACCTTTAAAAGGCTCATATCGCCTTGCCTCCAGGATAGGGCAGTTGTCTTCTCATGTCTAGAGCTTCTGCCAACAACTTCTTCAGCCTAAAAAACTGATGTGTGATATTTATTACGCAGATTGTTGACATATTTTTAACACGATTGCGTAAATCAGGTCTAGCATAAAATGTTCGCTCCTAATTCATGAAATTCTTTCGGTTCCTGAAATGCGGAACTTATTTAGGAATTTTGCTTAAACTTGGTTAAGTCAAACTTATTACATTTAGTTTTTATATTATATTTACCATTGGTAATTAGATATACGCATTTGAATTTATTGTTTTTATTGATCGGCAAGTGCAACTAAACTGGCTCAATATCATCAAAGTTTCTTCGATCATTTTTTGCTCAGAAAATTCTTGTACCCGCAAAGAGGCGTTTTGGGCTATTTTTTGGATATACTCAGGATTTCTGAACGCAGTACGCAGGTTTTCTAGTAGATCGCAGCTATCACCTGTACGAAATAGTAAACCATCTACTCGATTTTCAATCACTTCTGGAATCGCACTGGTATCTGATGCAACTATTGGTAAGCTGTGCGCCATTGCTTCCAAAAGCGCGAATGGTTGTCCCTCATAATGTGTGGGAAACACAAATAGATCGGCAGACTTTAACAATCTTGGAATATCAGATCGATAGCCTATCAATAGGACTTGATGTTCAACTCCATATTCTCGCACTTTATTAGTTAAACATTCTCTTAGTTCGCCGTTTCCAACCCAAACAAATCTTACCTCTGGAAATTCTTTAATTATATGGGGAATTGCTGGGAGCAAGTCAAGATGACCTTTTTGTGGGTGGAGGCGACCAACTGTTAAAGCAAGCTGGCTAGTTTGCGGTAATCCTAATTCTTGACGTACTTGAGTGCGTAATCTGTTAATGTCTTCGCGATCGCTGCTATTTATACTAGCTATCAGCTTAGTACCATTATAGATACAAAGTAGTTGTTCTAGGGGAATTTTAAATGATTCGCTCACAAGTTTACAAGTATGCTTCGATATCGCCATCCACTGTTGATTTCTAGCTCTTGCCCAAGCATAAGTTTTTAGCTTAATACTGCTAATCGAAAATCGCCCTGGAATTAGGTGAAATACAACAAATGTAGGTATTTTCAAGAATCCGCAAGCTAGAATGCTACCCAGACAATAATCAGCCCAAGGGAGATTTATTTGGATGATATTTGGTTTAATTTTTAGCAGTAACAACACTGTTCGTAATAAGTGCAAAAAATGTTTGACTACTGCTGTTAATTTATTAGTACTTTTCTCAGCAATTTCTAGTTGATGATAATTTATCCCTTGTATTTGAAAGTCTTGAATTAGGGAAGCTGTTCCCTCGGTGTTTGGAAATGCTGTATGTACTTCCCATCCCTTTTTTACGGCTGCTGTAGCAATTGTCAAAGCATATGCTTCTACACCACCACGTTGAGTAGATGGAAAAATTAATAGTAGTCTCATTTATTTTCGTATTCTTACTCAAAAATTAGATTTTATCTATCTCAGACGAGAGTACTATCGAATAGTAGCTTTTGGACGAAACAGCTTTTCGTAGACTTTGAGGTCGAATATTTCTGACCATGTTTGGAACGCAATTTCAGCACGAATGCTTAGAGCTTTGCGAAATTGTTTATCTTCAATTAATTCGTAAACTTGTCTCGTTGCCTCCTGCAAATCTAATTTATTAAGTGGCAGAGCTAATCGTTCGTCTCCCCAAAAATGGCTCAGTCCTCTAGCTTTTTGTGAGTAGTAATCACCGTCGAAAACGCAAATCGCTGGCACTCCTTGAGACAAAGCAAACGTGCAGAAATGGTAGGAAACACCCACTGCTGCAAATGCTTGTCCGAGAATGCCTTTTACCAAAGCAGCAGAAAGTTCCTCTGAATGGTTCAAGACTTGAATGCGATCGTTCCCCATAGCTTCAGAGAGTCGGTAGCCGGAAGTAATATCGCTGTCCCATCTATCCCAGGAAATGGGAACTACGACGACTGGTAGATCGTATCGTTGCGATAGGCTGGACATTAAATCAGCAATCTCTTGGATGTATTGCCCATGCGACGGAGCGTAACCTCCGATCCGCACGTTGACAGCAATAAATTTACCTGGGGATAGATGATAACGAGATAAAAAGGACTTAACTTGCTCCTTCTCAGCAGCGGGAAGACCAAAAGAGTCATCCCCCATTACTGCAAAACGCTCAGACGCTACATTCGCTTGCTGACAATAAATTACCGAATCGGTAGGTTCGCGCAACCCGATAAAATCGGCTTTTCGCAATGCTCTTTGTAATAAATTTTTTGTAAACCAAGAACGAAGCGGGCCAATTTGTTGTCCGGTGAAAATTACTGGCTTTCCCTGCAATGCAAATGTGTGAACCAGACAGCAACATTGCCATACGACTGGGAGAAAGAGATCTGTCAAGCCTCCCATGCCTACAATGTGCATGGCATCATACTGGCTACACCATTCTCCTAGTGTAGTGGGATCTGAGCCACTACCAACTCTGATATCGCTAGGATTCAAACCTCGGTCGAGCATAGTGTGACAATAGCGTGTCCCTATAATCTTGAATTTCCACTCATAGCGCCGAAGCAAGGGGATTCGATGTATGTAAGGAACGTGATCGATTGGTTCCGATAAGCGCAACGCCACCCTAGTGATGTTATTCGGCCACATCTGTTCGGGCCACGAAGGATGATCTAGAAGGTAGAGGTCGGCACCTTTGGCTGTATGAAGCAATCGGCTAACCACACCCTCAACCATTGCCACGTCACCTAAATTGTTGCCCGCAGAATGACTAACTAGAATTTTCATAGGACAAAGTAGGAGCGGTTTTTCTTTGCCACTCGTCAACGGCTGATAACGAGTGTTTTGGTCTTTTTCAAAAGCTGTTTATATGGAGCAGCAACCTGATGTTTGATCTGCCTTGCTCTGTGTTTAATCCGACTCCGAAAAAGCGCGTAGCGAACATCAGCAGCAATATCATTTCTTCCTACAGCAGTTGCATATTCAATTATTTCTTGGGCAAAAATATAATCATATTCATCTATATATCTACAACTGCGAATTTTCTGCCGTTCTAAAGGCTGAGGAAAAGTGAGGTATTTAGACAGAGTGCCAAACATATCTAGCGTAGTCATAGTTCGGAGGCATTTTTCACACTCGCAGCAGTTACGCAAGCCATCCGGCTTCATCCAACAAACACGCAATAGCGAGTATGTCTCAGGCCATTTTGCCACGACAGCAGTTTTCTCAACTCTAGTCGCGCTTGCTCCGTCGTGAATAATTTCCAATGTCTCTGTAGACAACAAGTGATCGAGTACAGGATCTGTGCCTCCGCGTAAGTTTGAATCTCTATATGTATAACCAGAAGGGATAAAAAAACGGGATAGCATTCGTCCTAGAATCATAGCGAAGCCGACCAAAGCCGTGCCATGAGATAGCGCCCAATTCAATTTACCGACAAAATCGTAAACATTTGTGCGTCCTACTAATAGCTGTAAGCCTTGCTCTTGCATCATTTCTGCATAAGCCTGTTGGGCTGTGTAGTAGGTTGCTTCATCTTCAAGCCGAATATCATAGCCGTGAAGAAATAACCCATATCCAACTCGATAATTAGGATCTTGCTGCTGTTGAGGAAGATGAGACCAAAGCGTGTAAAACGAGTCAATACCACCGGAAAAGGCAGATGCTACACCACCTAGCACATCGCTTTCATGCTGGCTTTTATAGTTGTTGCATTTGATATCTATTAATTTGAACTTTTGTGGAAACCAACAATTAAATACACGCTGGTACTCTTGCATTCCGTAAGCCAATCGAGGAGAGAGTACACCTCTGACCTCCATATTTTCTTCCAGCGCCATAGCTAATAGTAACAATGCAACGGCAAATCCGTCTGCCCGATTTGTGATGAATTCTTGATAATCTTCTGGCACTTCAAACCAGATTACGTTCGGTATATTTATTTGAGAATTTTGCAGATCTACAACGGCTGAAATACGAATCCGACCGTTTTTACTTTCGATCTCTGGCGGATGTATAATCACAAATCTTCGTCCTTTTTCAGATCTAGGTTCCATGAATGCTCGACAAGGGCTGTCGAGTACTGTATGGGTGGCGTATATGGCGTTGAGAAGAAGTTACTTGTCTCTACATCAAAGACGCAGGCAGTAGGAACTAAATCTAGTAGAGTGCCAAACTTGTCACTAGCCGCAGCCGCAATTCGATATTGCCCCAAAGGTAAAGGTAGTTTTGAGATTTGACACATTACTTGCCCTTTCCCTTTTGGAACATGAAACCGTTGCCCAGATGCGTCTACATGACAATGCGTGGCAGCAACCCCTAGATGATTAACAATAGTTAAAAAAAACTGGAGGTGAGATAAGTCTTCGCAGCTGACAAATTCCAGCACTATGGATATTGGATGCCCAGAGATGGGTGTACTAATACGTTCGCCAGTGAGATTTTTTAAATAGGCAGCAACAAATTTCAGTCGTCCATCGCCACTGCGTTCCGGCACATTTTTAAGCTCTAAATTATTAGTTGGCGTAGATAGATTTGCCAGATACGACTCAACTACTGCTTTCGATGGCCCAATTTCAGTAAGTCTACCTTGTCGGAGCAGAATTGATAACGAGCATAGTTGAATAATAGCTCCGAGATTGTGACTGACGAACAATATTGTCCGGCCTTCCTTTGTTGCCACATCCTCCATTTTTCCTAGGCACTTTTTTTGAAAGGCGACATCACCAACCGCTAGCACTTCATCTACAATTAAGATTTCAGGTTCCAAATGAGCAGCTACAGCAAAGGCTAAGCGGACATACATCCCCGAAGAGTATCGCTTTACCGCAGTATCTAAAAACTTTTCAACTTCTGCAAAAGCAACAATTTCGTCAAATTTTTTTCTAATCTCTATTTTGCTCATTCCCAGGATTGCACCGTTGAGATAAATATTCTCTCTACCAGTCAGTTCTGGGTGAAAGCCTGTTCCTACTTCTAACAAGCTTGCTATTCGCCCTTTGATGGAAATGCGACCTTTCGTTGGTTCGGTGATGCGGCTTAAAAGCTTTAAAAGAGTTGATTTTCCGGCTCCATTGCGTCCAATAATGCCGATGCGATCGCCTTGCTTTATTTCAAACGAAACATCTTTGAGCGCCCAAAAGTCCTCTGTTGGTGCGGGGCTTTGAAAATCGAGTGTCAGCATAGAGCGACTCACTTTCTTGGCTGTCTGGGTGAGCTGCTCTCGCAAGGTTGTATAACCTGCCTGTGTTTGGTGCATCAGCTTATACTTCTTGCCCAGATGTTCAACGCGAACTACAGTATCAGACACACGTTGCTCCTACTTAGATGACAAGAGAGCTAATAAAACTTACTTTAGTGACAATAAAAGGCAGAATATAAGTTTTTTTCAACCTATAGCTTTACTAGTCGTTTCATCCGAACAGCGAGATTCTGAGTCCGGCATGACATCCGATACAAGAGAGGATAACGATAGGGAAATAGCTGTTTTTGCACAACTTTCCATACTTCAGTGTTCTGAATTTTTTGTTGAATTAAATACTTCTCTAACCAGTACAAAAAAGTTTGACGGCCAGCATTATAAGTTTGTTCGATATTATGCGAAACGTAAGTGCAGGCGAGTGGATGTTGGCGATACCAATACCAACACTGACTAGATACAATTGCAGGTGATTTTAAACACAGTTTTGCATGAAATGCTTGATCTTCATACATACCTCGGAAGGATTCTTCATATCCTCCAAGTGCTTCTACTACCTCCCGTCGTATCAGAACGTCATGTAATGAAGCCCATTCGTCTTGTAAAAATAGCAGCAGTAGTCTTGGTGGCTGGACTATAGTGTTGTGAGAGACATCAAGTTTTTGCAGGAAGTCGCGGCAGATATCCGAAGGATTCCATGTCCAGCTATACCACCACTTAGCAGGATTACAGACGAAGCCTGCAACAGGATGCGATTCCAAGATCTCTACCTGCTGTTCTATTTTTTGAGGCAACCAAATGTCATCAGAGTCTAAGAAGGTAATGTATTCACCTTTAGCGTTGCGGATGCCAAGATTGCGAGAAGCACTCATGCCACGATTCTGGTGTCCATCATGTTCAAGATATCGAACTTTTTCTGGGTATTGCTGGGCATATTTTTGCGCGATCGCAGTACTGCTATCACTGGAACCGTCATCTACAAGCAAAAGTTCCCAGTTTTCGTAGGTTTGGAAAATCGCGCTCTGGATTGCTGCTAAGATAAACTGCTCCGCATTTAAGAAGATAGTGATGACAGAAACTAAGGGCTTGTTACTCATTTGATTGCACTCCTATTCTCCTTCCTAGGGCGATGGTGCATAAACGGTCGTTTTTTGACGGGGAGTGTCCTTTGCGCCAGCAGTTTTAGTAACTGTTTTATCCTCCTGTAGCGATACCAAAATTTTTCTGACATATGGTGTACGTGGGGATATCGATAGGGGAATAGTTCTTGTTTTAGAACTTTCCAGACTTCAGTGTCCTTAACTCGATGTTTGAGTAAATACTCTTCAAATTCACTTACTTTTTCTCATGCCTGATGTTGCACTAGAATGCTACAGGTACAAGGTGCAGTAGCTCTTCTTTGTAGCATTATTAACAGTATTAGTGGTTTGAATATGGTATGAAGTTCAATACCCACAAGTAGGCGATCGCGTTGGCTCTCTTTTGAATTACCTGTCCAGCCATACGACATATTATATTCATAGAGCATGGCAGTTTCAGGCTGTGCTTCGATGATGGCTACTGACTGTTTGAATTTTTTTGGCAGCCAAACATTATCGGCATCCAAGGTTGAGCCATCGTCTGCTAATAAAAGTTCCCACTGTTGATAGATTTGGGCAAAAACACTTTCTATCGCTGCTTGAATGAATTGCTTGGCATTGAGCAAGGTAATGATGCCAAAAATTAATCGTTTGCTAGTCATTAGGTTTCACTGCTCTAACTGCAATTAAAACTTCATAATTAGGATCGTGATAATCCAGTTCTTCCTGACGCAGTTCCTCTGTAGCGAAGCCGTGAAGAAAAGTTATCGCCGTAAATACGTTGCCGTAGGCTTCCACTGTTAAATGCTCTGGGCTAAAAAATTCTTCAAACAGCAGCCCCGAAGAAAGTTTGGTGAAGCGCCAATATTCGCCCCAAAGCTCCACATCTTCGGGATTAATCTGACTGATGCCAGCGAAAGTGGTTAAGAGTACCCCTTTTGGCTTTAAGATTCTGTAGAGTGTCTTGAGGGCAGCGCGGACATCGTAAATAAATGGCAGTGTTTGCGTCAGGATAATGCAGTCATAGGTGTTGGATGGAATTTGGTCTTCGCTACAGTCAGTCAAATCAGCAACTATATTTACCAGGGGGGCATCTATTACCTGCATTACATCTCTTTTTGTGGCGCGATCGCCTCCAAACATTGAGGTGTAGTAGTTGTCGCTCATCTCCAGCACCTGCCCCTGAATATCATCAATATGGCTGGCAAGAAATTTCTCGATGTAGTATTGATCGATTGGTTTACCCCGCTTCCTGCCAAAATCTGACTCTATCGGCGTGACTCGTCGGAGATCGCCAAATCGCACCCAACCGACTTGGGAGATGTAGTTATGTCTTTGTTGATGGAATTGTCGCTTGTGCTGTTGAAATCGTAGCCAATGGTGAAGGCGATCGGGCAATGTTAGCTGCCCGATCCGCTGCCCTATTCCTTTGATTTGTCTGAGGAAATGTCGGGAACTTTCTATCATTTCGTACCTCTGCGGATAACGATAGGGAAATAGCTGTTGTTGCAGAACATCCCAGGCATCGCTATACCTAGCACTGTGTTGATATAAATACTCCTCTACCCACTTTAAGAAAATCTCTCGTGCTGGATTCGACCGAGAAAAATTGAATTTTTCTGTATTTTTAGCTACGAAACAACTATTATCTTTGTGCTGTCGATACCTGTCCCAACACTGAGCGGACACAAAAACGGGAAAATGAAGTAATACTTTAGTGTAAAATACCATGTCCGCATACCTATCCCGGAAAGATTCTTCAAATCCCCCCAGTTTGTCAAACACTTTACGGCAGATGAGGACACTAGAGATAGAAGCTATGGTATCTTCTTTTTCTAAAAACAAAGCAATGAGGTTTGGTGGCTGCACCAGGGTATTATGCTCTACAGCCAGATCTGTCAAACAGTCCCGTTCCAAGTCTTCCGGTTGACAAGTCCAACTATACCATTTGAGAGTGCGCCCATAAAGCATGGCAGCCTGTGGTATTGATTCTAAGATTGCGATCTGTTGTTGTAGTTTATGCGGCAACCACACGGCATCTGGGCCGAGAAAAGCAACATACTCACCTTTAGCGCGAACAATACCCAGGTTACGCGCTGCACTCACGCCGAGATTCTGCTGGTTCTCTTGTTCGAGATAGCGCACTTTTTCCGGGTATTTATTTGCATAGCGTTGAGCAATTTCCTTACTCCCATCAGTTGAGCCGTCGTCTACTAGCAACAGTTCCCAGTTGTCGTATGTCTGGGCAAACACGCTGTGGATAGCTTCTTCAATGAACTTCTGAGTGTTCCTGAAGATAATAATTCCAGAGACTAATGGTTTGCTACTCATTTTGTTCTACTCCTAGTTAGCAATGCACCTAATTGCTCCAGACAGTGGGATAGATAAAACATCAAAGGCAGTTATAGTAAATCACTTCCAAAATTTCAGGCGTTGCACGTTAAAGTTTTGAGAAACGAGAACCAAGCTCTTGAGATATATATTCTCTCTTGCGGTAGATTTTGGATGAAAGCCTGTTTCTACTTTCAATAAGCTTGCTACTCGCCCTGTGATGGCAATGCGCTCTTTAGTTGCTGCGGTTCAATATCTTTAACAAAGTTGATTTTCTGGTTCGATTGTGCCCGCTGATGCCGATGCGCAAACCCTGCTTAATTTCAAAACTAAGATCCCCCAATGCCGAAAATTTCGATTTTGCTTGGTGGCTTGTAAGCTGTGATTTCTGCGACGCGCAGTAATTCGACTGCATCGCTAAGTTGCTACTGCACGGTGGGATATAGTCTTGGCTGTTGGCGACTGAGTACATATTTATTCCCCAGGTGTTCGACGCGAATTACGGTATCAGAGACAAAATGAATGTTCCTACTTACTTAGCTTTCGGTGGGTTTAACTGCCCTAAGTGTAATTAAGACTTGATAGACTGGATCGCAGTAATCTAGTTCTGAGTGAGTGAGTTCTTGCGTTGCCATGCCTTGCAGGGCTGCGATCGCACTCAGCACATTTCCATAAGATTTAACTTCTACATTTGCTGCCCCAAAAGCCTCGGCGAACAATCGTTTTGCTGCTACAGTTGTAAAACTCCAACACCAATAATCGCTCCAATTGTCGACGCAAGTCCTAACCGCGCTCTGGTCTGGTTTAGCCCTGCCGTTACGAGTTAGCCCTGGCATAGTTGCCAGCACAACTCCACCTGGTTTGAGAATTCGGTAAAGTGTCTTGACTGCTGCTGGCAAATCGTAAATTAGCTGCAGCGTTTGTGTTATGAGTATGCAATCATAAGTGTCTGCTGGAAATTGGTCGGGGCAAGTCAAGTCTTTGATAACAGTTGCATAGGGGTTTCCCTGGTTAAGATCGAGTACATCGCTTTTAGTTACACGCGCCTTACCAAACTGATGGGTATAGCTGCCATCCTCAGTTTCCAGGGTATGTCCCCGAATATCCGCTACTTGCCCAGATAAAAACTGCTCCAAGTAGTAGCGGTGAACGGGAAAACCTCGGTCAAATCCCGATTCTGGACTGAGCGGCGTTAACCGTCTCAGTTCGCCAAAGTTGACTTTTCTCAAGGGTGGGTTGTGTCTATAAGCTTTTACTTGAGCCAGTAACCAGTTGTGGATCGGGACTGGCAATGTTTGTTGTGCTATCTGCTTCAATCTTTGTTTCATCTTACCGCTTCTCGACTTAGCGGTATTTTTAACCGATGATGAATCAAAACAGGTAACGATATTCTTTGTGAGTTATTCACACTTTTCTTTTCCTCCTGCTCTCTGACGTACAAGTAAAGATAGGTTTCAAGGTTGAGGCAGTTTTTGATTATTTGTGTGTCTTGATGATTTGTTTCCTGAGAGCAAGTAATCGATAACCTCCACTCTTGCAGTGACTGAAAATGCTTTCAACAAAAACTAGGGGTTTGCGACTCATCCTTTTCACTACTTTGTGAGTATTCAAAGACAGTTAAATGAGGCAAAGACTGACAGGGGCTAGCACCGCTGTTCATGCTAAACGGCAGATTATGCCAAGGGCAAACAACACATCCATCTACCACATAGCCTGCTGCCAAATCTGCTCCTTGATGGGGGCAATGTCTGCTAAAGACTACTACCCGATTTTTATTCAACCTTGTAGCGCATAAGTTTGGCGATAAAGGTCTAATTTCACCTACCTTCAACTTTGAGGAGTCAAAGGAAAGCCCCGCTGGATCAAATGCAGTTCCTACCTCAGTCTCTAGGGGAAGAGCCTGGGGAAAATCGGCTGATGTATCATCAAAGGATCTTTGAGGGCTGTGCGAACGACCGAAAGAAGAGTTAATTAGTTTTACCATCCAGTGGGATACTTTTGTGACGATGCGATCAAGGAGCGCCATGAACTCACCGCCAAACCCAGAGTAGATAAATTGGGAAGATGACTTACCCTGAAACTTAGGCTTTTCCAGTGTGATTCTCAGACTCACTACATGACGAGTATCATCTGTGCTATTGAGTTCAGAACTATGTAAATGCTCCCCATGAAAAATTATTGCATCTCCAGGTGCTAATTCAAAATTCAGGGCGCGACCAAAATATTGGTTAGATAAAATTCTACCATCTTTTGTGCAAGGAAGGCGCTTACCATACACTTGCGGGTAGAGGCTGATACCGTTACCAAACCTTACCGCGCCAACAGCAATCCAGATATTAATAGCATTAGTGGGACCACCGTACCAACTATCATGATGGGGGTTACGAGGAGTAATTTTTCCACTCCAGCGCCTGCTTGATAATTCTGTTCTTTCTACTTCATCGTAGGGAAGCTGAAACTGTACGTTTGGTTCGGCTTCAAAGTAGAAAGGTTTCTCTGTCTGAAATGCTGATTTTACTATCTTTGTTGATAGAACTGGAGCTAAGGAGCGAAAAATCTTGTAGTTATAGCGAACAATTGATTTTAGTTCGTTCAACTCAATAATTGTATGAACGGCTTCAAAGCCATCTGCTCTAACTTGTGCAGCTTTGTGTTCGCCAACAGCCTGACGAATCCCTGTTAAACTTGCCTGTTTTAATTGCTCAAAATAGCCGATCGCTTGCATACATAGGGGCAAAACAATTACTTCTCCACGCATAACGCGATCGGCTACTTGGTTCAATGGGACTGTTTCTGTATGCTCAAGTCCCACGCTTTTGGCTATTAGATTTGGAGGCGGCATATTCCAAGCAGTAGGTGGACAAAACCGTAATAGCGATGGGTCTTTTTGTCGCTTCGTCAGTGATGCGGCTGAAAGTTTTTAACGGTGTTGATTTATCCGCTTTCAGACAGAAGATATAACAACTCTCGACCTTCACCATCGCTCCTTTGAGTAGTAACTTTCTAATTCGATCTGCCTCAAGCACAAGTTCTTGTGCCTTCATTAGACATCTTGATCGATCAGAGCAGCCAACGGTGGCAACTGCAATGGTTAGCCATACACGCTATCAATTCAGGTGTATAGATCTACTCCATCTCCCTAGGGTTTCGGAATCGTTGTAATCTTAACCAAATTTACGGGTAGAGATTAATTGTTCAGAATCTTGATCGCTGTCTCTTCTGGTATGGAATTTGTAATAGTGTTGGTTTGGCATATTTACACCATTGACTACAAGACCTAACACTTTCTGGTACGAGCGATCTAATGCCTCTTTAGCAGAGGCTGCACTGGAAAAATCTAATAAATCAAGTCTTGCCACTAACAAAATTCCATCGGTCATTTTACCTAAAGTGAGAGCGTCAGCTGCCACTACCAAAGGAGGGGCATCAATAATCACGAAATCGTATACTTGGGTAAAATAATTAACTAATGAAGCCATGCGCTGGGAATCAAGCAGCGCCATTGGGTTAGGAGGCATTACTCCAGCAGTTAAAACATCGAGGTTAGTCATTACTTCCTGAACAGTATTCTGAAATTCAGTTTGACTAACAATCACATTACTCAAGCCTGCAACATTATTTATGTTCCATATGTGGTGTTGTACAGGACAGCGCATATCCGCGTCAACTAGCAGTACCCGACGGCCTAGCTGCGCGATCGCTGCTGCTAAATTAGCACTGACTGTTGATTTACCTTCTTTAGCTACTGAACTGCTGACTACAACCGCCTTCAAAGCACGTTCGCTAGAGAGAAACTTCAAGTTAGCCTGTAGCATTCGGTAATTTTCTGCGATCGGTGAGAGCGAGTTCTCTAAGACAGAAATTTCTGGCACAGTCCACTCTTGTTTCTGATTGCGAAAGCTAACTTTTTTGCCAATATGAGGAATACAGGCTATTACTGTATATCCAAAAGCGTCTCTTACTTCTTTGAGGGTTTTGATCGATTTATCACTTATTTCTAATATTAATATCGTACCTGTAGCTAGTAAAGTTGCTAATATACTCCCCAAACCTAGAATTATAAGTTTTTTCCCACCTGTTGGCTGCTCTGGAACTAAAGCAGTCTCAATAATACTGGCATTACCTATATTTCTATTTTCCTCTACTTTAACTTCTTGTTGCTTTCGCAACAGAATTTCATAGGTTGCTTGAGATGCTTTTACTTGCCGCTCTAGCTCCTGTTGTTGTTGTTCCAATTTAGGTATAATATTCGCTCGTTGCTTGTAAGCCGATAGATTTTTTGATAAATAAGCCAATCGACTCGATAAGCTCATGCGTTCCACTTCTGAAGTGGCAAAATCCTCGCTTAGTTTTTGTTTGAGATCGCCCATCTGCAAATCCTTAATAGGCACTTGCTTTGGCTCTCCTAGTGTCTGTGTTATACGTTGTTGTAGTAGTGCCTTGAGAGCGGCTCTCCTGTTCTGCAGTTCTGCTATTTTAGGGTGTCCATCTAGAAAGCGAGTTTGTAGCGCTACCAAGTCGGCTTCTACCTGTTGGAGTTCTGCGACTACCTTTTGCGCTCCCCCTGCTGACTGGTTGAGCGAATTGACGGCTATAACATCTGATGAATTGACACCGATCTCTTTTTGTAAATTTGCCGCTCTGGTTTTTGCTTGCACCAATGCCGCCTCAGTAGCGGTAACTTGGTCTTCTAGCTGCTTAATTACTTCTACTGCTGATTTACCTTCCTCATCTAGGTTGACTACCTGATTCTGTTCTTTAAATCGGCGCAGTTTTGCTTCTGCTTGACGCAGCGTCTCCTGGACGGCGGGTAGCTGTTTGGCAATAAATTCACCTACTGCGGTTGTTTGCGCTCGATTACTCTGGATGTTATTTTGTACATATAAGCTCATCAGTTTATTGACTACTGCTGCCGCTTCTTCTGGGTTTTTGCTTTCATAGGCAACTTGCACAACATCTGTTGCTGGGATATTTTTCAGCTTCAGCTTACCCATAAGTTCTGTAGGCTGGACAGTAGCACCCTTTTTATCCTTAAGGTTGAGGGCAGCTATAGTTTCTTTTGCTAGCGGGCGAGAACTAATAATTTCTATCTCTGTCTGTGAAGGATTACCTTCTTTAGACAGGGGTTCCAACTCAGTATTATCTGTCTGGCTCAGCTCTGTGAGGGAAGAAGCGGTGTCAATTTTCTTGAGTAAGATCTTGCCTTGTGCTTGGTATACTGGCTGTTGTAAGGAGGCAGCTACAGCCGAACACCCCAACACACAGCCAAACACTCCTGCTGCTGGTAGCCAACGCCGTTTGATGCTTAGCCATAAATTCTGTAGATTTATATCTATGGCTTCTCTAGACTCCATAATTTTATTCTTAATAGGTGGTTAACAGTGGTATTTAGCGAAACAAAATTATCGCTGCTTCAAAGCAAGCTCTAATCGAGAGCGAGTACTTGGACAAAGACTAGCGGTGCTGTTGTCTGTACAGTATTACTTATTTTACTGCTTCTTAGCGCTCAGCTCACACCCTACGGATATGACACGCCGACCGAGATGTTTTGTGAATAATTACCCAATATATACCACATAAAATTATATATTACTTATAGATTACAGAAAGCTTAGCTTTTAATTTATTGCTTAAATACAAAATGAATTTTGTAAACTTTACCTCCTGTCTACTCCCAAACCGATGACAGTTGTCTGTTGAGTTCAAATTTGATCTGTTTTCACGCATTATAGCGAAGCGTCTATAGCCATGATGATTTTTTCACAAATCTCATGGCAGTTCAGGAAGGTTTACTCTTATAGCCTTTAATCCTGATCGCGCGATCGCTTGCTGGCATCGTTCATAGCTACCATCCCCAGTATATAAAACTCTACCTAAATTGTGTATACGCGCTATAATCCTCCCACTTGGAAACCAAGGAATGATTACTGCTTCCTGTGACTTGGAACAGATTTTTACCAGCTGTTCTATCAGTTCTTCATCAAATATTTTTTGTTGGTCAAGGATGATTGTGGCTTTAGCCTTTTTCGTTAACCAATCATACTGCCACTCTCCGGCAGAAACACCTAAAGCTATAGCAGCAATTGGCAGTCGCTTGATAAATTGTTGGGAGTTAGTATCGCCGCAGAATATTAAGTGCTTTGACTCTAGCAACCACCAAATGGCTTCGCTGTTAAAAGCGTAGTTAACACTAGGAGAAGTAGGCCGTGATGTCGGTTGCTCCTGTTGAACTTCGGTTACTGTGTATTTTACTTCAACATCTGTGACGGGTGTCTCGGCATCTGGTACTAACTTCTTAGCTTCTAGTGCAGGAGGTCGCTCCGCAGTAGCACTAGAGGTATTACCGTGCGAAGGCTTGGATTTCTTATTGCTTATAGCCTGTTTGATCTCCTTATGTGTTACCTTAGCGCCTGTGCTAGCTTGTTGGATAATTTCATCTCGGATTTGTTGTGGAGTTGAGGGCGAAGCTAAAAGATAAAGCGCAGATGGATCGATGTTGATTTGTGCAAATTTTGCATCTTCCTGAAAAGCTTTATAGACATTAATGAAATTGTAGGCAGTGCGACGGCTCAAACCGAATTCGGCTTTTAACCAGCCATCAAACTGACGATCTTGCTTGAGCCGCAATTGCACCTCAGCTAGTATCTGTCCTATCTCCCAAATGTCTTGTGCTGTGCGTTGCCAAAGCTCCTTCAGCTTTTTGGTTCTTTCCTGAATTGCACGGCGATTTTCATCATTTAAAGTTTGGTAGTCAAATCCAGAATTTAACTGCATTTTGTTGTATTGTTTCTGCTCCTATAATGTGTAACTGTAGCCTAAAACACACTTTTAATATCCAAACAAGCTACTGTTATTTTCACTTTTGGAGATTAATAGCTAAGCATAAGGATCAACTAAGTTGTTGATTTTAAACTAAATAACTAATTAAAAGCTAGTATTTTAAAGTTATTTAATGTGGACTCAATAAATTTAACAGATGTATTTAGAAAAACTGAAATCAAGTAGTGCATTCAAAGCTTTGAATTACACTTTGATAAAAGGTTAGTTTCCATATAAACAACAGATTCGTCGAATCTAGCACTATCTTGATTTTATGTATTGCGGAATTACACGGGAAAGTTTAGCTTTTTTTTCTGTGTACTATGTTAATTCAGTATTTTTACGGTTGACATATTTAAAGAGGGCAGATATGTCAATTGTCTATAAGAGGCTATATCAAACTTGAAGTAAAACTACAAGTACGACTCTATACATTTGCTCGGCAGTAACTAAAAATACTTAAAAGTTAAATAGCTATATACACGCTGAGTCTAGTTAATAAGTGCAACACATGGGCGCGAATAATGCGGCACTGATTGGATACTTTTAATCAGTGACAGTGGATAAATTAATAACTAATAGTCAGATTAAAGCTAATTAACAACTAATTATAGCTAGGCTTGGATGCAATATTTTTGCGGTAACAAACGATGCAATTGCTATTTATTTGTAAGTTGAAATTGAAATTACACAACCATCTTCAATCAGTTTGTTTCGCCTGGATAGCTTAAATGTTTAACGGATTTAAGTGAAGTAAAGTTATCAGTAAAATTACCCCGAAGTATATTCCCATAATTTCACCTTTAGATACATATATTAAGCAACCCTCAACTTATGGGGTTAGATACACTACTCGCGTCACTCTTGTGCGCAAATTTCCATTTGTTTTCAATTTTTAAACTGCACAGATTCAAGCATTACAACCGTGCTGGTTTAATGGCTGGCAGATGTAATGCATTACTGGTAGTGGGATTCAGTTATTCTAAAAGCAGACTAGTAGCACAAATAACACAATCTTAAGATAGAGATTCTACAGTAGTTGGAGATGCTACTCTTAGAAGTCGGGGGCTGCTAAAAAATTGATTTACAAACTGGCAGGTTCGCAGTCTGAAATCTACTCGGACGAAAAGTTTGCTAATCAAGTCTCGAAAGAAGGGTCTATGCTATTACTAAATGCTGGCCCACTGTGGGGCGCGGTCGAATTAGTGGTATATAACAACAATCGGCTAGAATTTGGCACATATCAATATTGGATGATATCTGATGTTCTGAAGCGATTAAAACGTCTAACCTGGCGGGAAAATTTTCTCGCTGCGCTAGGTATAGAGACTCATGTGTGATACAATACAGACCTTAAGGCGGAAAAATTGCCAAATTTTCTCCGTCATATTGCAGACCTTGGTCTAAAAATCCTGATTGCTGAAATGGATGTGATGGACAAAGATCTGCTCACAGACATTGCAATCCGCGATCGCGCGATCACAGGATTAGATGAGGATATCCTCTCATTCATGATGGAGGAATCTACGGTCATAGGGGTGAATACATAGGAAATCAGCGATAAGCATACGTGGATTTCCACCGATGCACCCAAAGACGAAAGTACATCAATGCGTTTGCTGTCATGGGATTGCGATCTGCATCGCAAGTTGGCATGAAACGGCATAGTTCGTGCTTTTGACAAGGCTACAAAGCGTAAACGTTCATTTTAAAGATGGACTGCTTGGAAAAAACTACGATATCAATCTTGAGAGTTAGAAAATGGCCGTAGTAATTATCACAGGATCTGCTGGTCTAATTGGTTCAGAAGCCGTACGATTTTTCGCTGGGTTAGGTATGTATGTTGTCGGTATTGACAACGATATGCGTAAATTCTTTTTCGGAGAAGAGGCTTCAACTAGTTGGAATCGAAGGCGCTTACAGGCAGAGGTGAAAAATTATGAACATTATGATATTGATATCAGAGATTACGGGAAGATTGCAGAACTGTTTAAGCGCTTCAAACAGGAAATAGCGCTGATTATCCATACAGCAGCCCAACCGTCTCATGATTGGGCTGCTAGCGATCCTTTCTCAGATTTCTCTGTAAATGCCAACGGCACTCTCAACTTGCTGCAAGCAACTCGTGAGTATTGTCAGGAAGCTGCTTTCATTTTTACATCTACCAACAAAGTGTACGGCGATTTGCCAAACTACTTACCTTTGGAGGAGATGGAGAAGCGTTGGGAAATTGCTTCATCTCATAAATATCATTCGGGGATCTCCGAAGATATGAGTATCGATCAAAGTAAGCATTCTCTATTTGGGGCTTCCAAAGTTGCTGCTGATGTGCTTGTACAAGAATATGGGCGTTACTTTGGGATTAAAACAGTGTGTTTTCGAGGCGGATGTCTCACCGGACCGAATCATTCAGGCACTAAATTACATGGCTTTTTAGCTTATTTGATGAAGTGTGCTGTAACTGGCTCTGCCTACACTATTTTTGGATATAAAGGTAAACAAGTTCGTGATAACATTCATTCATCAGATCTAATTTCTGCATTTTACGAGTTTTATCTCAACCCTGGAATTGGCGAAGTCTATAACATAGGCGGTGGTCGTGAAAGCAACTGCTCGATGTTAGAAGCTATAGAATTGTGCCAAGAAATCGCTGGCAGAGAGTTCAACTACTCTTACAGCGAAGATAGTCGTAGTGGCGATCACATTTGGTATGTCAGCGATCTCTCAAAGTTCCAGGCAAAATATCCCAGTTGGTCAATTAAGTACAACGTTCCGCAAATTCTGTGTGAGATTTACGAACATAACATAGAAAGATGGGTTAAACAATGATTAATCGAGGCAAGTACCCAATTTTAGGCGTAAACGTACACGCTGTAGATTATGATTTTGCGGTAGCAAAAATTGTCGCAGCTGCACAAAGCAAGTCTCCCTGTTCTGTTAGCGCTTTAGCTGTTCACGGCGTAATGACTGGATTTATGGACTCGGTACACGCCAGACGCTTGAATGGAATGGATTTGGTAGTGCCAGATGGTCAACCAGTGCGTTGGGCATTGTGGTGGTTATATCGACAGGGATTACCGGATAGAGTCAGTGGTCCGAATTTAACTCCACGAGTGGCTGGGGCATTTGCGGAACGGGGATTAAGCGTGTACCTATACGGAAGTAAGCCGGAAATCTTGAGTAAATTAGCTCAAAACTTGAAGCATCGCTTTCCCAATCTGAAAATTGCTGGGATGGAACCTTCAAAGTTTCGCAGGCTGACTGACGCTGAGAGAGTTGAACTGGTAAAGCGGATTAAAGCATCAGGCGCGAATGCTGTTTTTTTGGGTTTAGGTTGCCCCAGACAGGAAGTTTGGGCGTATGAATATCGTAATCTGCTCAACATTCCGATTTTGGCTGTTGGTGCTGCGTTTGATTTCCATGCTGGCAACTTGAAGCCAGCACCTCAGACTTTGCAAGATATGGGCTTGGAGTGGTTATATCGACTAGCTCAAGAACCTAAGCGCTTATGGCGACGCTATGCTATCCTAAACCCACTTTATCTGTGGTACATATGCTTACAATTCCTGGGCTTAAGAAAATTCATTCCTAGAATGCCGGATGGGAACGAAAACATTGAGTCCTACGGGTGATGCGCTTTTTGCACCTAGTTTCCTTTAGTAAATCAAGAGTAGATGTGGGGAAATAGATTTGTGCAAATTTTGCACCCTAAGAAAAAGCTCAACATAATTGGTATGCAGCTAGTGCATATCCCTAAGCTGCCATCCCCTTTTATTCTCAGCTTCGCTTTGCTTAAGCAGTGACTGATAATGTCGCTTTTTGACTGTAGACGCAACGCTTGAGGCACGTAAAGACGGTTGACATTAGAGCGGTTGTTATTTTAGCTGACGCAGCCTCCGCAAAATCGGGTAATTTCACAACTTAAATCAGACTGCTATAGCTTCACGCGAAGCTAGAGGATAAGAATTTGAAATTCTGGAAAATTTTTTTCTAGTGCGATCGCAGGAATAATCGCTGCGATCGCTTTATTTCCCAAAATAGAACTTAATAATGTCTCGATACTATAGCAGTTTCACTGTAATTGTGATTACTTTTTTAAACGAACTGCTCCAGAGAGCGAGTTTGCAGAGAAAAAAATAGATAATTTTACAAATTATCTAGAAAAAGGTACAGTAAATGTTTGGTGATGAGTTTTTTAATAAGTTGCGCTTAAAAACGTAACTTTAAAAATCGGTAATAGATAAATAGGTAGGCAAAAAAATATAAAAAAGATGTAGAACCTCTTGTTTTCCTACTCAGTCGAGCGCTGCTGCATCAGCGTAAAAGCGAGCTTTACGCACCCTACATATACGCCCTAACTACTATAGGGATGGATTTAAGCGCGTATTTGAACAGTGCCAGATGCTATACAATACCTCCAAGGAGAACAACCGAGAGATGTTACTAACAGTTCTTTTTTCTCAAGGCTTAGGTTTAAAATTCCAGCGCAAGCTTTTTCAATATTCCCATTACTTTATACAAGCAATAAAAAAACCAAATTGGTTTTTAATGTTTGTTCTAGGTCGTATTGCTTTTGTCCGCCGATTTGCGATCTTTCTTTCTAAACGCCCGTTTAGCCAATCTTATGGGCAACAACCTTCTTTGTTTAAGCAACTTGATGTAGATAGCGTGACTAAAATCCTTAAAGAGGATGGTTTTTACTTAAATATTGATTTGCCAGAAAAAACAAGGCAAGATATCCAAAATTTTGCTGAAAATGCGATTTATTTTGGCGACGGTAACCCCAATTTTTGTTTTTTAATGGCTGATAAAGAAAAAATAGAAAGCAAATCTGGTAAAAAATTTAGATTTGCTTATAATTTTAATTCCTCTCTGCTTTGTCCAGCCATTAAGCAGGTCGAAAATGACCCCAAATTGTGGGAAATTGCTGCTAAATATTTAGAGGCAAATCCTGTCCTTATAAGCAGTCAAATTTGGTGGACTTTTCCCATAGAAGAAGCAGTTAACGAACCAAAGGTGGGAGGTCTTCGGTTTCACTACGATCTTGAGGGCTATAGTTCCCTAAAATTTATGTTCTACCTCACAGATGTTGATTCTTCAAGCAGTTATCATATTTGTGTTAAAGGTAGCCACAAGAAAAAAAAGCTGAGGGAGCAGTTCTCCTTATCTAGAAACAGAGACGACCAATATATTATTAACTACTATGGCAGCGAAAATGTGATAACTATTTGCGAACCCGCTGGAGCGGGATTTGCAGAAGATCCATATTGTTTCCATAAGGGGACTATTCCAGTAAATAAGGAACGGCTAATCTTAGAAATAAAATTTGCTTTAAATAATTATGAATATGAGCCGAAGAAGTATGGACTGTGGTAAGTAGAATATTTCGTTATTGTTAAGACATTTACATCAATGTCTAGTAGTCAGAAAAACGTTATCTTTCTCGAAAACCTAGACAATCGCATTTAAGCCATTTAGTGCTTTGTTCATAAGTAAAGATGCATCTTTACTTATTTTAGGAATACCGTTTACCCCAAGCGATCGCGCGCTGCTATGGCGATCGCTTGAGGTAAAATGCGATGTTCTTGTTCTTGAATGCGATCGTGTAGGGTTTCGGCGGTATCATCAGCTAATACAGGTACAGCGGCTTGCAGCAAAATCAGGCCACTATCTACTTCTGGCGCGACAAGATGAACTGTACAGCCAGCGATTTTCACTCCAGCAGCGAGAGCTTGCTCTATAGCACGGACTCCCTTGAAACTAGGTAATAAACTGGGATGAATATTAATGATTTGGTTAGGAAACGCATCAATTAAAACTGGGGTGACTATGCGCATCCAGCCTGCCATAATTACCCATTCCACTTGATATTGTTGCAAAGTGTGGACAATTTGCCGATCTAAATCTTCGCGGCTTTGAAAGTTACGGTGATTTAACAGCACAGCTGGCACATCCCAGTTAGTAGCACGTACCGCTACCTTAGCTTCTGGGTTGTTGTAGATCAGAACCTGAATTTTAGCATTGAGTTTTCTAGAGGCGATCGCTTCTGCTACTGCCTCAAAGTTACTACCGTTACCAGAGGCAAGAATTCCCAATCTTAAAGGTTCGCCTGGTGACAAAAGACTAGGAGAAATTATCGGAGAAATTAGGCTAGCAGTAGAGTCAGCTGGTGCTGGATTAGTCCGCATATAACATTCCTCCAAGCAGTAGGATCTATGGCTGCTGAATTATTAATTATCCACCATTTATTCTGCCAATGCGATCAAAGCTGAAAGAAGATTGAATTTTAGTAGAGCCACTACTAGACAATGTTGGCATAGGCGTTGATAATGAAGATGCATCAAGTTTGACAAGTAACCGCTCTTACAACTCCTTGTGTTTTTTTGAGCGGACGCAGCATCGCCAACAACCTCAATTCATACTTTTATTTTGCTACGGCAAAAATAGCAAACAATGGCTGCAATGCTTAAGTTTGTAGTAATTTTGTATTGCTAAATTATCTCTATAACTTATTAGGCTAAAATAATTAAGAATTAATTAAAAGATTGAATGAATTTTTCTAGTACTGTAATCTATCAAGTAGTATTTTTTGACAAAGATTACTTCAACTAGGAAAAATAACAATAGTAAAGAGTCAAATCTGATTTTGTGATTAATTAAACACGGATTTTTTACATTGTCAGATTTACTCTAAACCTTCAGAGAGATTCCCGAAGTACTTCTGTAATCAATTATACAGTAGAGTCCAAAAATACAAGCATTAATAATCAAAATCAAGTAATCTAGTGCAACAACCATGAGTCAGATAGATTCTCATCTTCCACTAGTTTCTGTTATTGTTCCTGCATATAACGCAGAAGAATTTATTGGTGAAGCACTCGACTCTGCATTGTCTCAGACATATAGCAACATTGAAATTTTAGTCGTTGATGACGGTTCGCAAGATCGAACTTCTGAAATTGTTAAAGCCTTTGTCCAAAAGGATGAGCGTGTTATTTTATTGCAACAAGCTAATGCTGGTGTAGCGGCGGCGCGGAATTTAGCAATCGAAAAATCTCGCGGGGAATATATTGCACCTCTTGATGCAGATGACATTTGGTATCCTCAAAAACTAGAAAAACAAATGCAATGCTTCTTGGAAGCAGATGAATCTGTTGGATTGGTTTATGCTTGGTCAGCCAGCATCGATGAAGAAGGAAAAATATTCTGGCGCTCAAAAACTGTTAATCTAGACCAGATTAATTACGTTGAAGGGTATGTTTTCACAGCGCTGGTCTACTCCAACTTCATTAGTAATGCTAGCGTTCCTTTGATCCGCCGTGCTTGTTTCGAGCGAGTTGGTGGATACAACTGTCAATTGAAAGCACAGAATGCTCAAGGCTGTGAGGATTGGGATCTTAGTTTACGCATTGCAGAACTTTATCAATTTCGAGTTGTACCAGAGTTTTTAATTGGTTATCGTCAGGTAATTGGAAGTATGGGCAGCAATTGTGGAACAATGGAAAGATCTTACGAATTAGTAATGGCGCAAGTGAAGCAAAAGCATCCAGAAATTTCCGATGATATCTACAGATGGGCTAAAAGTAATTTCTATAACTATTTGATAGGAAAAAGTAGTGTAAGTAGCGATTATTATAATGTTTTAGTTTATTTAATTAAGTTATTAAGAGTAGATCCGGCAGTTGTTCTAAGAGCAAGTTTGTATCGGCTATTTATTAGGAGTATTATAACTTTAGCATTTAAGAAAGCAACCCCATTAATTCACTTTTGGTTAAAATTCATTCAAATATCTAGTTCTGGTGAGCAAATTTGGACAATTTCAGCTTTAAATATGGCAATAAAATGCTCTCAACCAGTTACCTGGAGACCTTATGACAAAATTACGTGGCAAAGAACGTTTAAAGTTGTAAACAAAATAGGTAAAATAGTCATTTAAGTGAAATTAAATAAACTAATAATTCCTTTCTACCTTCATAGTGAGAACGAATCGGATGAAAGAGGTGCAGGCGATCGGTAAAGTTTTGCCGTTATTAAAACTTTATCCTTGGGCAATACCAATAATTATTGTTTTAGGTAGTTTATCTTCTCTTTTGGAAGGATTGGGGATTAGTTTATTTATTCCTTTACTCCAAAATTTAGATTTAAATAGCCAGCAATCAAATGGTGAAAATCCATTAATTAGTTTTCTTAACCGCATATTTATTAATGTATCGCCCGAAGACCGGATTTTAATTATTGCTTTATGCATTTTGGCAAGCATTTTACTAAAGAACTGCTTGGTTTATAGCAATAATGTTTTAGTAGCTTGGTTAAATTCTCGAATAAGCCATCGGTTACGTTCCGGTATATTTCAGCAACTTTTGAGTATTAGCTACAGCTTTTTAGAACGTAGCGAGCCTGGTAAGTTGATGAACACTTTAGCTAGTGAAACGTGGCGGACAAGTCAGGCGATCGCAGTCTTTATTGGTTTGCTCGTCAATATCTGTACGATATCGGTTTTTGTAATTCTGCTGCTGTTAATCTCGTGGCAACTAACTTTGTTAGTCGCTGTTTGCATGATCCTAATTTCAATTAGTATTCAGTTAGCGACACGCCGAGTGAAAAAACTGGGACAGCAAGCAGTTGAGGTTAATTCAGTTCAGGCTATGCGGATCTGGGAAGGGCTGGGTGCAATGAAGTTAATCCGCTCATTTAACCAGGAAGCCTACGAGCAGAAACGTTTTGACCAAGCATCAGAGAAAGTCCGGTCTACTTTCTTCAAACTAGATGTGTTTTCTGGAATTGTCGGGCCTTTGTCTGAAGTTTTATCTGCGTTTCTCCTGCTGGGGATTTTAGCGATCGCGCTGACTCAAACTCAGACTAGTCTACCAACTTTACTCACATTTGTTTTTATCCTCTATCGCCTACAACCGCAAGTGAAGCAGTTGGATGGGGCGCGTGTTAGTTTGGGATCTTTGATCAGTGCAGTAGAAGATGTATTGTATCTACTAAATAGTTCAGATAAACCGTATATTCGTTCTGGAGAAATTCCTTTTTCCAGCTTGCAACAAGCTATCTCTTTGGAAGCCGTTACTTTCTACTACAACTATCAAGAGAAACCTGCACTCCAAGATATTTCAATTTGTATTCCTAAAGGCACAACCACTGCCTTGGTAGGCCCTTCTGGGGCGGGCAAATCTACACTCATCGGTTTGATTTGTCGGCTGTATGAGGTGAGTGAGGGGGAAATATATGTAGATGGTTGCTCGTTGCGATCGCTAAATCTAAGTGACTGGCGCAATCAAATTGCCATTGTCAGCCAAGATGTTTATATCTTCAATGCCACCGTACAAGAGAATATTGCCTACGGTCGCTTAGACGCAACAAAAGATGAAATCGTTGCCGCCGCAAAACTAGCCAATGCCCACGAATTTATCACCCAACTTCCCCAAAAATATGATACCAAAGTAGGCGATCGCGGCCTTCGCCTTTCAGGCGGACAACGACAGCGCATTGCCTTAGCCCGTGCGATCATCCGCAACCCCGAAATTCTCATTCTTGACGAGGCTACCAATGCCCTCGATAGTATTTCGGAACAGCTAATTCAGGAGGCGCTCAACACCCTAAGTCAAAATCGCACAGTAATTGTCATCGCCCATCGCCTGTCTACTATCGAACAAGCCGATCAGATCATTGTACTGCAAGAGGGACGGGTGATAGAACAGGGTACGCTCCAGCATTTACTGCGACTTGATGGACTGTTTGCCCAAATGTATAAGTTGCAGTACGGCAATGCTCAAACCTAACACCATTTTAGATTTTAGATTTTGGATTTTGGATTGAGAAGTGCAAATTCTCTTCCTATCTCCAAGCGCGATCGCAAAAAAATATTTGACTAAAACTAACTTATGCCCTACATCATTACTGAAATTGAAGTAACGCAACCGCTGCCAACTCTGTCGTTATCTGAACGCGATATAGGTATAGCTCTAGTTGTGCGCCGCAAAGATCAGCCGATTGGTTTTGTTATGCAAGCACTACCAGCAAATAGCTTGGTGACACCAGAAGACATAGCTCAGCTAATTAGCAAGGAATTAGGTACTAAGCTCTTGCAAGAGAGCATCAAAGAAGAACTGATTCCTCCTTGCTCTCAACTTCCACTTCCCTCACTGACGATCGCAATTTGTACAAAGGATCGTCCAGAGAATCTGACTCGCTGCCTTCAATCTCTCCTCCAACTGAAAATGCCCTTAGAGGAAGATATTCAGGAGCGAGAAATTTTGGTTGTAGATAATGCTCCTAGTAATGACCGAACTCAAACGCTAGTAGCCTCTATGCCTGGAGTGCGCTACGTGCGAGAAACGAAACCAGGACTAGATTTTGCGCGAAATCGGGCATTAAAAGAAGCCAAAGGCGAAATTTTAGCCTTTTTGGACGATGATGTTACGGTAGATCGGAAGTGGCTTGAGGGACTACTAGAAGCATGGAGAGAAAATCCTGATGCAGTAGCCGTTACCGGATTAGTACTACCTTATGAATTAGAGACAGAAGCGCAAATATTATTTGAACAAAGGGGCGGCTTTCGACGTGGTTTTGAGAAAATCCGCTACTACGGCCCAACTTTAAAAGGTAATGCCTTATATCCCTGTGGAGCTGGAATCTTTGGAGCTGGATGCAACATGGCGTTTCGGCGGGAAATTGTATTAAAACTAGGCGGCTTTGATGAAGCTTTAGATACCGGAGCGACACTGCCAGGTGGAGGCGATCTAGATATTTTTTATCGCGTGATTCGGGCAGGTTATCCACTAATATACGAACCTCAATATTTGGTTTATCACCAGCATCGGCGGGAATATGCCAAACTTTCCCACCAATACTGGACTTGGGGGCTGGGATTTATGGCTTTTGTGGTTAAGTCATTCCAAAACGATCCGCCTCAGCGTGTAATGTTGTGCCGCCTGATCGGTTGGTGGTTGAAGGATATGTTACGTCAGTTAAAAAGTAGTATTAGAGGTCGCCATGTTCTGCCACCAACAATGCTTTTGGCAGAATTATGGGGTGGTATTGTCGGACTTTTTGGAGAATATCCCCGCTCTTTAAGACGAGTAGAGCAGATTCGGAGGCAATTTTCATGACTGAAGCGATTTTAGATTTTAGATTTTGGATTTTAGATTCAGGAATAAATCGAGTGTGAATCTAAAATCATCCGGTTTCAAGCACCATTATTTATTTATGGATAAAAATAAATTGTTTTCTTCTTTCAATTCCCTAGTTTCACGCAGCGCGAGTATTAGTGAAGCGTCTTCACTAATCGCTGCTTAACTATGGGGTTAATCCAAAATCGGCAATCCAAAATCCAAAATCGAATGACTTCTTTCACGCCTTGGAAAATTCTTCACCTGGAACTTAGTGCAGGCATTCTTGCACTACCTTTTGAGCCAAACTATCAAGGGATATATGCAGTGTTTTGCTGGCATGGTATCCCCTTGGGGCATAAGGAGATTCCTTCTACTCAGTTGCCCATGCCTGCTTCGCAACTAGCAAATCTAGCCTGGCAAGCGATCGCTCCAGCAGTTGGCGATCGCTTATTAGCGCAAGGCTTCAAAGCACCTTTGCCCGTAGTCTCAGACAATCCCTCACGGGATGTGCCGCCAGACTTTCATGCTCTAATGGGATTAGACAGACCCCTAGAAAGTCTGGGAAAGTGGTTACAGCTTGGAACTAAAGCTACCAGCGAATCTATATCTGTTGTAATTTGTACGCGGGATCGACCAGAGCAATTAGCTCAATGCTTGCGATCGCTTCAAAATTTGTCGCCATCTCCGCAGGAGATCTTGGTCGTGGATAATGCTCCGAATACAGATGCTACACGGCAGATAGTTGACAAAATGCCGGGAGTAAAATATCTGCCAGAACCCCGTCCAGGGCTGAGTGTAGCACGTAATACAGGCATTCGTCACAGTAGCGCTGATATCGTCGCCTTCACTGATGATGATGTCATAGTTCATCCTGAGTGGATCGCGCGGTTGCAGCAAAGCTTTCAAAACCCTCAAGTGATGGCAGTGACTGGGTTAGTTCTGCCAGCAGAACTAGAAACACAAGCACAACTAATCTTTGAAAAAGACTTTGGCGGTTTTAATCAAGGCTATCGTTCCAAAACCTTCGATACTGAGTTTTTTGAGCAGATGAAGCATCGAGGCGTTCCCGTTTGGCGAATCGGTGCTGGAGCGAATATGGCGTTCCGAAGTAAAGCTTTTGAGCTAGTGGGCGACTTTGATGAACGTCTAGGTGCTGGAGCTGCTGGGTGTAGTGAAGATTCGGAAATATGGTATCGACTGCTGGCTGAAGGCTGGCTTTGTTGCTATGAACCAACTGCCACCGTTTACCACTACCACCGTAGCGATATGGAGGGTTTGAAACGGCAGCTGTACTATTATATGCGCGGGCACGTAGCAGCACTTATAATTCAGTTTGAAAGGTACAGACATTGGGGCAACCTGCGTCGCTTGTTTTTCGCTTTACCAAGGTTTTATACTCAGGCTTTTTTCCACCAGCTAAAAAGCTTTCAGTTGAAGTACAGCACGGTATTGGCAGAAATTTCAGGCTGTTTATCAGGGGTTAAATACTACTTCCAGAATAGTCATTCTATTAACCGAACGCTAGAATCACCTAAATTCGAGCGATAAAATCAGTGTTGAATTTATTTATCTAATTTTTCAGTTTCATAATTTTACCAGAAACAATGGATAGAAAATATGCAAAGTTACACAGAAGAATTTTATGAATTTGTCCGAGAAGGATCGAAAGAATCTGCAAAAGAGATTATTCCTATAATTTTTGAATTCATTCAACCTAAATCGGTTATTGATGTTGGCTGCGGTGTAGGCACTTGGTTATCTGTATTTCAAGCACATGGCGTTGAAGATGTTTGGGGCATAGATGGTGACTATATAGACAAGAATGTTTTAGAGATTCCAGAAGAAAAGTTTTTAACATTTGATTTGAAAAATCCTTTCAAATTAAGTAGACAATTTGATTTAGTTGTTTCATTGGAAGTTGGCGAACACTTGCCGCAGGAATGTGCAGAAACCTTTGTAGAGTCACTTACGCAGCTTGCACCAGTAATTCTTTTTTCGGCTGCAATACCCTTTCAAGGAGGAACGGATCACGTTAACGAGCAATGGCAAGATTACTGGGTAAAACATTTTCAAAACAAAGGATATGTAGCGGTTGATTGTATAAGAAATAGAGTTTGGGAAAACGAACGAGTAGAGTTTTGGTATGCTCAAAATATGTTAATTTTTGCTAAACGAGAATATTTAGAATTAGAAAAGGCTTATCTACTCAAGCAGCAGTTTGAAAGCACAAATACATTTCAGCGTTCAATAGTTCATCCGAGCAAGTATTTAGAAGTAGTTGAAAAATGTTTAGCGGAAACTAAGGCGGCTCAGTGGTATGCAGCAGAAGCAGAAAAGTATTTAGCAGCAGCAGAGCCAGAGAATATGCCACTTAAGAAAGTAATTTCAGCTTTACCGATAGTCATCATAAATGCTCTGAAAAGAAAGCTATTTGATAAAGAAAGTTTCACTTAGATTGCTACTGTCATTTATTCAATACACATTTATGCATAAAACAGCATTAGGTGATTTTTTGTCCCGCAATCCTTTTCCGCATCCCTTAACTCAGGGCTTTTTTTACCGGGAAAAGATGAGCGCTATTCATCATATTGCTCCTGAGCAAGCCTTTGAGAATATTTTAGAAGTAGGAGGTGGTCAGGGCGGTCTTACTGCTTTGTTATATCCGCGATCGCACATCACAAATATAGACCTCAATCCCGAATACGCCAAAGTTGCCTGTAACCAACAAAAACAAGTTAGTTTTATCTGCGGAGATGCTACTAATCTACCCTTTGAAAATCAGTCTTTCGATGCTGTAACTATGTTCGATGTTTTAGAACATATACCAGACCATAAAAAGGCTGTATCAGAGGCACTGCGAGTGCTGCGACCAGGTGGTTTTATCTTAATCAGCACTCCCAACGAAAATTGGCGGTTCCCCTACTACGGATTTATGAAATCTATTTGCCCCAGTGAAGCAGAAGTCATGGCCGAATGGGGTCACGTAAGGCGTGGCTATACTCTGGACGAACTCAAAAACTTAATTGGTTTGCCTTGCCAAAGCTATGCCACCTTTATTAATCCTCTTACAGTTCTCTGCCATGATGTTGCATTCTCACATTTATCTGATCGCAAACGTCAATTCTTTTGCACAACGCTCAGCCCACTGACATGGCTCAGTCACGCCCTACACAAGCCAGAAGCAACAGGCACGGAAACCGCGTCGGTTTGGCAAAAGAGATGAATGAGCCAATGACTACCACAACAGAACCAGCGATCGCTTTGCTGCACTGGGGCAATGTGTGGGAAGACTTTTTAGATAGCATTGGAGTTTCATTCGAGGCTTTCTGCAAAGAAATGACAGGGGGCTGGATGTTCGGCTACATCGAAGCTCTAAGGCTAGCTGGCGTGCGAACAGTGTTGTTTTGTATTTCCGCTAACGTTACTGCGGCAACACGCTACACTCACGCGCCAACAGGTACCACAATCTGCGTGTTGCCTGCTCCCAAAATCTACCACGTCGCTCGGCGATTGATACCCAATCCATACGGTTACAGTCTCAAGGAGGCATTTGGCGAGGATATTCAAGGTGTCCGCCGCATCTACCTAGCAATACTTAAGGACATCGCACCTTACCTGGCTACGCCACTAACCGGACTCGCCCGCGAATTGCGACGTGAAAACTGTCAAGCTATTTTATGCCAGGAATACGAGTATCCCCGCTTCGATACTTGTGTGTTGTTGGGGCAGTTGATGCGTTTGCCAGTTTTTGCCACTTTCCAAGGTGGTAACTGGCAGATGAGCCGCTTTGAACAACGTCTGCGCCCGCTGACACTACGGGTTGGCGCGGGAGCGATCATCGCTACGCAAACTGAAGTTGAGCGAGTGCGTAACAAATATGGTGTGCCTGCTGCAAAGCTAGCACGCATTTTCAACCCGCTAGATTTGGCAATGTGGGAGCCAATTGATCGCAACGAAGCACGCGCAGCACTCGGCATCCCGGAGGGTGCGCGGGTAGTGGTGTATCACGGACGCATTGAGCTACAGCGCAAAGGGTTAGATGTCTTGGTGGATGCCTGGTTACAAGTGTGTAGCGATCACCCAGGGCGGGATCTGCGGCTGTTACTCGTAGGGATGGGTAGTGACGCAGACGAACTGCGACAGTTGATTGCTGCCAAGCAGTTGCGAGGCGTTATGTGGGTGGACGAGTACATATTAGATAAGGCTATTATTCGTCGTTGTCTGTGCGCTGCCGACGTTTATACTCTTCCATCTCGACATGAAGGTTTTCCAGTAGCGCCGCTTGAGGCAATGGCTTGTGGTTTACCTGTAGTCGCTGCTGATGCCCCCGGAGTAGCCGACATTTTTGAAAAGGGTGAAGCTAGTGGTGGTGTGGTTGTTCCACGCGCAGACGCAACGGCTCTTGCGATCGCGCTCGGTCGTGTCTTAGACAATGACGCTTGGGGGCGCGAGTTGGGTAAACGTGCCAGATGCCGTGTGGAGGAATGCTTCTCGCTTGAGGCGGTAGGTCAGCAACTACGTGAATTTCTCCTCAAGAAAGCAACGCGAAATCGAGTCGAACCGAAAAAAGTCTAAATGCGCTAATGAGTGTAAATCTAGATTTTCCATTTTTGAATGCTTGAATGCTTGGCTTTGTTCGCAGTGTCTATAGGTAAAATAGCCCTACACAGAACAAACAACAGCAATTTAAGCAATGCAATGGCTCATTCGCGCTTCGATCGCAAACAACTGCTAGACAACGATCAAATAGCAGCTTGGATTTTTCTGACTCCAGCGCTGCTGATGCTGGGTATATTTTTACTATTTCCGATCGCCTACTTATTTTACCTGAGTGTGACGACGGGAAGTTTTACTACAACTGGCGTTCGTTGGATAGGCTTGAATAACTATCAGCGTTTGCTACTCGATCCTGATTTTTGGCAAGTTATTGGTAATACTGCCTATTTTGCGATCGCTACAGTTATCCCCAGTCTAATTATTCCCTTGGCACTGGCGGTGTTGTTGAACCGTGCTTTAGCGTTAAGGGGATTGCTACGTAGCGCCTATTTTCTCCCCTCCATTACCTCTTTGGTAGCAGCAGGGTTAGGATTTCGCTGGTTGTTCCAAACTGAAGGCCCAGCCAACGCGCTATTAAGTACTATTGGAATTGCGCCGATTCCTTGGCTGGGTAGCAGCACTTGGGCAATGCCAGTATTAATTTTATTAAGTATCTGGAAACAGTTAGGTTTTAATTTGGTGGTTTTTTTAGCTGGACTTCAAGCAATTCCTCCCAGCCGTTATGAAGCGGCTGAATTAGATGGAGCGAATGCTTGGCAACAATTTTGGCATATTACTTTACCAGGATTAAGACCTACACTAATATTTGCAACGATAACAACTGCCATTTTTACCTTGCGCAGTTTCGAGCAAGTTTATGTGATTACTGGCGGCGGCCCGTTGAATTCTACTAATGTCCTAGTTTATTACATTTACGAACAAGCTTTTGCTCAATTTGATTTCGGTTATGCCGCAGCTGCGGCTACAGTATTGTTAGTTGTAGCACTGTTGTTGGTATATATTCAGTTGCGAACTTGGGGTGAAGAAAGTTAATTTACTCCTATGGTTATACCTCTCTCTAACTCTTTCCTTTTAAAAGAGAGCTAGAGAGAGGTTTGATTTTATTTTTGAAAAAATATCCAGCAATTCCTAATCTACCGAGATAACAAAACCGAACTTGTTTTTGGTTGCTGTCTCGTTTGCTCTAAAATATGCATTGTGTTTAATGACAGAAAGCCAAAACCTACTTTAGAAGCTAAATCCAGCAGGGTAAAAAACATTGTTTCCGATTCCGCTCCAAAAGTTTTGAAACCTTCTGTTCCAAAAATCCAAACAATTGGATATAGTGTCCAGATAACTAAATGTACTGTTAATAATCGCCGGAATGCATTCTTGGCGGAAGGATAATTGCGGTCAGCTTGTTTGCGGTACTGGTTTAATAGTAGATAGGCAGTAGCAAGGTAAGCAACACAACTAACAACATACCAGATGTAGCTAATTGGTTTTGGTGAAACTGTAGCTAGAAAACCAGTGACAATCATGTAAGCATTTGCCCCTAGTAAACTGCCTGTAATTGGTAAATTTGTTCGCCCCAGATAGGTGAGATCTAGTATCAGTAGAGGAGTGGAACAAAACCAAGTGACATATCTGATCCAATATGTTGGCTTACCGTTGATGATGCTTACTCCTTGACCGAGAGCCATCATCAAATAAAGTCCAGATGCGATCACGCAGATGAAAAAGTTAAGTGTGAACAATATCTGCCACCGCTGATTCTTAGCATTATGCGCACCTATGCCAAAAACTAATGCTCCTACCGCCATGCCAATAACACCAGTCCATAGCCAAAATTGAGCCATAGAAAATTTATACTAATATTAGTGAAGGTAGTGAATCTTCAGTTGAATTAAATTCCTTTTAACAAGGAAATAAATTTTAGTTGCACAATGGCAACATTGTTGCTTAATTTTGCTACTTTTCGTGTATAAAATCAATGTATCTAAATGGAGATTTTAAATTCTGCTCTAAGTACAATAGATTAAAAAAATGAATATGCTTATGTAGAGTAGCAAAAAACATTTTAGGCAAACTGCATATATAATTTGGTAAGTAGAAATTAATTATGTTGAGAGGAAAAGTATGTTCATAAACTACATTACTCTCATGCTGATAAATCTAGTGGCAGGGCTGTTTCTCTTAGCAGGTTATGTATATTTAGGTTTGAGCGAACCACATCAGAAAAGATGGATTCCTGGTTTTGGCATGGTAGGTGCGATCGCGCTCACAACCGGATTACACATGATTTTCACTTGGCCCGTTCGTGGTAGCTTCAACATTGCCTACGGGGAAATGTCGGTATTGTTTGGAGCTTTGTTTTTAGCAACTTGTTTGGCGATCGCGTTTTCGTGGGATTTAATTACTGTGGCAGTTTACGGCTTTTTTGCTGGTGTTGCTGCTTTATTGATTGGCTTACGTATTATTAATTTAGGCTTGACAAAACAGCCATTACTCTCAGGGATCGGCTTCATCCTCACTGGTTTAGGTGGGATTTTTGCAGCACCGACGCTTTATTTCAAAACAAATCGAACCTTGCGGATAGTGGGGGCAATTGTACTTGTAGTTGCGGCTTTAATCTTTGCTTTGACTGGATATTTAGCATACTGGAATCATTTAGCTGACTACTCTAACTGGAAGCCGTTACCGATGCGATCGCCTTAATCTTCGTTATGAGTTAAATTTTTATATGTTATGGCAGCTGAGGGAGCGGGGGAAGCTGAGGAGGCTGGGGGAGAAGGAATTTTTGTTTTCGCCTAAACTTGCTAATAGTAGTTGAATTCCTGAAGCTTAAAAATGTCATCTTCCGATTTACCAGCAGCGTGTATTCTCCGCCCAGCTACTGCTCAAGACATATGGGTAATTCGGAAGTTAGTGCTTGGGGCGACACTCGATCCGACTCAGTTACGTTCTTCACAGTTTTCGGTAATTGAATGCGAAGGGCGTGTCGTGGCGTTGCTGATTTAATAATGAAATTTAACGAGTACGAAACGTGAAACTACAGTTTTGTCATAAACAGTAGGCTGAAAATCATTACCCTTTCCGCAACGCCTCCGCTGAACGCAGTCATTCTACCTCACATCAGTGGCTTTCGAGAGACTACCAAGCCTAAACCATGTAAACTTTAAACATGGTTGATAAAGCACTGAACGATTTTCTGACGTTGTGGGTAACAATCGAACCGATTGGAACGCTTGTTCTTTTTGCTTCATTGTCGGCACATCTATCTCAAGCGCAGCGTCGTAAAGTCGCACTTAAGGCTGTTGTTTACTCCACAGTAATTCTATTGGGGTCTATTGTGGTAGGACAAGCAATTCTGTCGGCGATGAAAGTTCAGTTGCTTTCTTTGCAAGTTGCAGGCGGTTTGATCTTGTTCTTGTTCGCCATACAAATGATTTTTGGCTTTTCGCACGAACCACCAGTAAGACCTGAAAAGGGTCACGACATGGCGGTTTTTCCGCTGGCGGTACCGTCTATTGCAGGAGCAGAAGCAATCATGGCTGTGGTTCTGCTGACAGACAATCAATTTTATTCAATCTCATCACAGATGGTAACAGCTTGTGTTGTTATATTCATTATGTCCGTTACCTATGGATTGATGCTGCTGGCTGAGCCGATTTTACGTATCATCGGCAATAACGGTGCTGCAATCTTAGAACGTGTTACAGGCATGATTTTAGCTGCACTGGCTGTCGAACTCATTATGCAGGCTAAGTAGCTAAACAAAATTAATTACATAGTTTTTACCAAAACCTCGGAGGATTTCTTCAATAGAAGCGACGAAAGTTTGCCAATTTTTGTAAGCATCTATCTCAATCCATTTATATTTAATGAACCTCCATAAAATCTCAA
>DATNQH010000014.1:0-13023 GCA_036704105.1 Leptolyngbyaceae cyanobacterium
GCGTTTTTTAACTTAAAACTTAAAACTGGAGCCTCGTGACTTACCACCAATTATCAATTAGTGCATTCCCAATTACCAATTCATCATTCATCATTCATCATTTCCCCTACTCCCCAATTAAATCATTGAGAGATTCTAATAATTCTTGCTTGTTATAGGGCTTATAGAAATAGGCTGTTGCGCCTAAATTTATGGCTAGCTGGCGTTCTTTATCACTACTGCGGGAACTCAGCATCACAATAGGCAACTGTTTGAAAGCTGGGTTGGATTTTACCCTAGCAAGAAAACCATAACCATCTAAGCGAGGCATATCAATATCACAAACCACAGCATTGATTTGCAACCCACCCAAAAGTTTTTCTAGGGCATCTAAACCGTCTTTGGCTTGTTCTACGCGATATCCTGCCTTTTCTAAAGTCAATGACAAAAAGCGGCGGACATTAATCGAGTCATCTACCATCAAAATGGTATTCTGAGCTTGTAGCTCGGCTGCTCGCTGTCGATCTTCCGGCTCTAAGCTAGGCGGTTGTTGACTGCTGGCAATCCAATGCAGCAATTCTGGAACATTGACTAGAGGCACAACTCGACCATCTCCAAGAATTGTACAGCCAGTAAAGCCAGGAGGCATAGGGATAGTGCCTTCGACTGGGCGAATGGCAACTTCTTGTTCGCCCCAGCAACGATCTACTTGCAAGCCTACCCATTCATTAGCATGAGAGATCAGCAATACAGTTGGCACACCCATTAATGGTGTAGTTTCGGCATCGTTTGAGAGATGAGGACAGCGGAACTGGAGCCAATCACTAAGGTAAATTAAGGATACTGTTTGTTCTTGCGAACGTAGGACTGGTTTACCGTCAATTGTCGAGATTTGCTCTGAATTGAGCAATAGCATTTCTTCGATCGCAGTGGTAGGAAATGCCAATAGCATTCCCTTACTCTCGACTAGCAGCACTCGCGCCACTGATAAAGTTAGGGGAACGCTAATAGTAAAAGTTGTTCCCACTCCTACTTGGGTTTCAACTTTGATATCGCCGCGAATTAATCTCAAATTCGTTCGCACCACATCCATACCAACCCCGCGGCCGGATAAAGCTGTAACTCGCTCGACGGTACTAAAACCAGGCTCAAAAATCAAAGTTAAAATTTCTTCATCGCTAGCAGCAGCGATCGCCTCAGCATCCAATCCCAGTTGAATCGCCCGCGATCGCACTTTATCTAAAGCAATACCGCGCCCATCATCCTTAAAGGTAATTAAAGTTTGATTGCCCCGGTAGACAGCTTTAATTTCAATCTCCCCCGACTCTGGCTTCCCAGCAGCACGGCGAGTTTCGGGATCTTCAATTCCATGATCGAAAGCATTGCGCAACAAATGCATCAGCGGATCGCCCAGTGCATCTAAAATACTGCGATCAACTAAAGTATCGCCTCCATGAATTTTCAATTCCACATTTTTACCGTACTGTAAAGCCAGTTCGCGTAATGCTCTGGGAAAACGCCCAACTAAATCGGAAAAAGGGCGCATCCGCAGCTGACTAATACAATTTTGTAGCTGTTTTGCAGTGCGGTTGAGATCTGCGACAATCTGCTCAGTTTCTTGCAAGCTCAGATCGATATCTTCTGTAACTTCTTGCAACTGAATCATGTTCGCCATCACTTCCGACGAAACCGCGTCTGGTTCATTGCTGCGATCGCTTTGGGATTTGTTGTAATTTACCTGCGGCGACTGCGATCGCTCTTGTGGCTGTTGAGTGTCGGGTGAAAACGCTACTTCTGAGAGAAATTTAGTCGGCGATGTTGGTGTTGTCGGTTTTTGATAAGCAGTAGTGCGGCGGCGGCTATATGATTGTTGAACAGATAGCACCTTGCGTTCCAAAATTTTGACTGAATTACGTAACCGTTCAAGTTGTAAATCCAGTCCACTACGTTCGATTGTTAATTCGCCAAATAGATCGTTGAGTTGTTCCAATTGCTTCAGGGGAACGCGCACTGTATTTTCCTGATTTTCTTTCACATCAGTAGCAGGCACGTCCGATTTGATACCTGGAATTGATGGAGTCAGATCGGCAACAGATGAATTAACGCTCTTTTCATTAGCATTTTCAGCTACAACAGAGATTTCCTCGGTACTTACCGAATTATCTAAATCGAGTGAATCTGGAATTGTATCACTTTGTCCGATTAAAACTGCTGCTTGCGATCGCCGCCATAGCTGTAAAGCCGCCCGTGCAATTTCTTCTGTCTGTTGCGGATTTGCTGCTAATTGTTGCTTGACTGAAGTACAAAGATCGATCAAAGAGTTAAGTTGGAGCATTTCCCCCATATCGCTTAAATCTTGGGCGATCGTTTCCACTTCTGCTGACAAACCAGATCTATCTGAGTTTGCCAACGCCGCTTCTAGCTGTTCTAAATACCCTTCCACCTCTGTCTCAAACAGCATCTTCCCCATATCTAGCTCCTCTGGAGCTAACAGTGGTGCGACTATTTCCTCCTGCTGCGGGTCGCCAAGACGCTGATACAACTGCTCAAATACCGGGTTAATATGACTATTCAACCATTGTTCTTCCACCGCCGGAGTTTGGCGATTCACCGCCACTACCCCGCGCAAACAATCAACTGCTGATAGCAGTAAACTTTCTCCTTCTGCATTTACCGCCTGGGGTGTGGTTTTGATGACTTTAAAAAAATTCTCCAAACGATGAGCCAAATCGCTCAAAGTCTGAAAACCCATCACCGCCGCCCCACCTTTAATTGAATGGGCTGAGCGCAAGATCGCATCCATGTCTTGACGCGCAATCCCCGCAAAGGCGCTAATTCCTAATAATTTTGATTCAATAGTATTTAAATGATCCTCTGCTTCTTCTAAAAACTGAAGTTGAATTTCAAGTTCTTTGTCCTGGGGCATGGTATGATTTGGGGTTAAAGATTTATCGTGATGACCGCAGGGGGACAAGGGGACAAGGAGGATAAAAAAATAATTGCGAATTGCGTTCACGAAGTGTAGCGAAGCGTTTATTGCGAATTGCGAATTGTAAATTATTCCTTGTCTCCCACTTTAAAAGTACCTACTGACACTTGCAGTTGCTGTGCTACCTCTACAGTACGTTCTAGAGAATTAGAAATTTGACGAGAATATTCCGAAGTGCCTTCAGAAGCTGTAGCAATTTCTTTCATCAAATTCGTCACAGCTTGGGCTGTTTGAGCTTGAGATACTGTTGCACTTGAAATTGATTGCACCAATTGATAAATTTGATGCGATTCTTCCAAAATGCGCCCCAAACTCTGCTTAGAATCTTCAACAAAGTTTGCCCCTTCAATTACTTGGTTATTTCCTAATTCCATCGAGCGCACTACTTTATTAGTTTCTTGCTGAATACTCTCGACAATTTGTTCAATTTCTTTCGTAGCAGCGGCTGATTTAGAAGCAAGTTGACCGATTTCTTCTGCTACCACTGTAAAACCTCTACCCGCTTCACCCGCGCGCGAAGCTTCAATACTAGCATTGATGGCTAACACATTCGTTTGCAGGGCAATTTGGTTAATTAATGAAACAACCTTAGAAATTTGTTGCGTAGATACGCCTAATAGCTTTACTTGAGTCGCAGCTTCTGTAACTGTATCCCTCAAATCTACGATACTCTCAACTGTGCGATCCATTGCCAAGCCGCCAGCCTCAGCAGTAGTAAAGGCGGTGCGGGCTACTTCTGCCGCTTGATTAGCACTACCTGCTACTGCTTGAATCGAAAGCGTCATTTGCTCGACTGAATCTAGGGTGCGGTTAATTTCTTGAGCTTGTTTGAGCGCTTCGTCAGCTAATTCCCGAATTGCTCCAGCATTTTCATCCACAGAAATGTTAACTTGTCCGGCAGCTTTTTTCACTTGAGTAACAAGTTGTCTGAGGCTTTCGATGATAGTATTAAAAAAGTCAGCAATTGTACCAATTTCCCCGGCTGCGACGTTCGCCCTCACAGTTAAGTCACCGCTTGCCGCTCCTTCAATTTGAGTCAACAATTCTACTAGTCGGTGCTGCAAAAGTTCTTTCTGTTGGCGTTGTTCTTGAGAAATTACTTCAGCTTTTTGCCGAGCTTTTTCTACTTGTTCGAGCAGACTTGCTTGATCTAAAGCAAAGCCAATTTGAGTTGCTAGTTGTGTGAATAAATCAATTTCTGGTTGCAACCAAACTCGCGGTTTTGAGCATTGGTGAGCAATGAGTAAGCCTAATAATTCGTTGCCAGTGATAATTGGAGCAACTAATTTTGCTTTGACTTCAAATTTTTCTAGTTGTTTGATATGGCAAGCCGATAATCCTGCTTGGTAAATATTATCGATCGCCCGTACCCTGCCCTCACGATATTGTTGACCGTAGCCTTCCCGAAAGCAGGTATCTTCGATTTCTTGATCTATAGTTTGAGTCCAACCAGAGGTGACAGCTTCGGCTAAAATCTTTCCCTTCCAATTAGGATCGAAGCCATAAACTACCACTCTTTCCGCCTTTAGGACTCTACGAATTTCTTTAACGGCGGTATTGAGGATATCTTTGAAGTTAAGTGACTGACGAATTCTTAAGGTGATGTCTGCAAACAAATTGGCACGTTCGGCAACATCTTGTTGTTGTTCGATTTGCGCTTGTAATTTTTCTGCCATTAAGTTGATATTAGCGCCCAACGCCGCCACTTCATCATCTCCTGACACGGCAATGCGGGTGTCTAATTGTCCTTGTCCTAGTTTGCGCACTGCCTTAGAAGCATTGACAATCGGGCGCAAACTGCGGTTAACTAAAATGGATGCGATCGCACCGGCGATTAATACAGTTGCTCCTGTCAAAGCACCAACAGTTAATAGCGTCGCTCTTAGTCCAGCAAATATTTCGTCTTTTGGTTGAGCAACGATCGCTCCCCAGTTAACTTGTTTCACTCCCCCAACTGCTTTTAAAGGAGCGTAGGAGATCTGATATTCTTCTCGCTCCACCCGGTCGAAATCCTCTACACTACCAACGCTAGGTGCTGCTCGCAATCGCGCTGCTGCTTGGGGAAAAATTGTTTTCACATCTTTACCGAGATATTCTGTGTGAGATGCTGGAGCGATAAAAATTTTTCCCAGGTCGTTGAAAGCAAAGTATTCTTCTCGACCAAAGCCATTGATGCTTTGGCTTAACTCTTCGGCTTGGTTTTGCAATATTTGACTAAGGTATTTTACAGGAGTACGCGATCGCACTACTCCAATTGTTTCCCCTGTATCTGGATCTTTAACTGCGGCAGCAGTAAAAATAGAAAAATCCCCCGTAGCTAGCGATTTTCTCGGTGGAGTAATCACCGGACGATTCGATTTGAGTGCTGCCTGAAAATAATCTATCTTACTGTAATTAGTAATTACTTGCCCGGATGATTGTACGATTACATCACCGTTCACATTAATAAAAACAAGACTGTCGTAGCCTTGACCGTTCTTTACATATCGATCTAATACTGCTTGCTTAGCTGTATCTGATGTCAGCCGCCGCACTTGGGAGGTACTGAAAATACTCATTCCCGCCAGGGTTTGAATATCCTGATACCGTCCAAGCATGAAGCGATCGAGAGAGTTGGTAAGGGAGATAACCCGTGCTTGTTGTTGCCCAGTTATATTCTGAGTAATATTTCTATTTGTTAAGTAATAGGCAGTTCCTCCCAGCACTAAAATTGGAATCGTGGAGACAGCGATCGCGCTCAGCGTTGCCTTAATTCTTAGTCCTTGCCACCACCGAGGCAATTTGGTTGTTGTGCCACTCTTAGGCCTTGTTCCAGTTTGAGCTGGCTGGGAATTTGGCTGTGTTAATTTAGACTTCGTAGCGCCTTGACTTTTATCGTTACTGTTTTTAGCTTTATTACTTCCACCTGCTTTGAAATTATCTGCCCCTGCGTCTTGTCGCTGTCTATCTGTCTTTGATTCGCGCTTAGGTCGTGTATTCATATCAGCGTCTCCAACTGAGAGCATTGTTAGCCAAATATTAACTATTTCAGCATCAATCGCTAATTTCTGTATAGAGTCGGCGCTAGGACAATTGCTTCCGCACTTAGCACTAACAATACCTCTTGTTCCTCAACAATACAGCCAGATAAATAGGGAATTAATGCCGATGTTACCAGTTCTGTTGGCGCTTGAATCAACTTTGGCGCAAAGTGAGTTACACCTTTAACTTCTTGCACCAGCAAACCCAGAGTAATTTGTTTAGCTTGAATAATTATTAAGTTATACTGTTGGGCATTCGTGCCAAGAGGCTGCAAACTCAGCATTAGCGCTAAATCGATTACCCACAAAACTCGATTGCGTCGATTGATCAAACCCAACACGCACTCAGGCATATTAGGCATGGGTGTGATCCGCCTAGATGGTATGATCAGCACCTCTTGCACCTGTGCCATTGCTAGAATGCATGGTGTCTGTTGTTCCAAATGAAATTTGAGAAAGCTGTCACTAGAACTTTTTTCTTCTTGATTCATTCACAATAAAATTTGGCTCTGCTTGAATAGCCTTACTTGAAATCTTGACTTTTTTTTGTATCAAGCATAACATTATAATTCGTAATTAGTAATTAGTAATGTAGAATTTGTAAATTAATGCATTTAACCAACTACAAATTATCAATTTATAGTAACCATTAATGAGTTGTAATAAGCAAGTTAAAAGTCAAAAGTCAAAAGGTTGAAACCTTATTTAAACAAGCATTGTAGTTACAAGCTTTATGCTGACTTAAATGTGTAATAGCTTAGCTTTCTTGTTAGCTGTCACTTGCTTTTGTTTTTACTAATAACAATTGACAAATGACGAATGACGACTGCCTTGAGTATTTCATAATTCTAATGGGATTGCTATATTAAGTTAAATGTCTAAATACAATCTTGAGGATATCTGATTGATTAAAGGGTTTAGTTAAATAGCCAGAAGCTCCAACCAGTCTAGCTTTGACTCTATTGATGATTCCGGTGTTAGCTGTCACCATAATAATTGGCGTATTTTTAAACAGGGAATGATTTCTAAGTAAACGACACAGTTCGTAGCCATCTATGCCTGCCATGTTAACGTCCAGTAAAACTAAATCAGGCTTAATTTTAATAATTTGCATTAAAGCTTTAACTGGATTATTAATTGTAGAGACTGAAAAAATATCGTCTTCTAAGCAGCGGTTTAGCTCTTGTAAAATGGCTGGACTATCATCTACACAGACAATTTTATATGTGTGTTTAGTTACTGGTGTATCTGGTAGATTAACAGGCGGATTAGCTGTTGGTGCGACAGAATTGCTAACAGTTGGTGGATTAACTGTTACTGGATGATAGCTGGGATTTTCTCTAACTGATTCTGGTGCTGAATGAGAATTAACTCTCTCTACTCGCGGCGGAAATTGAATTGATTGATTTTGAGTAAATGACCGAGGTGGAATTGTTACTTGTTTATGATCATTATTGTTAAACTTTAATGGTTTAGCTTCAGTTTTAATAGTAGAAGTATCATTATCTATTGAATAGTCAAAAGTCTTTGGCAACTGGTCAAACGGTGGGTAGGGATCTTGTAATAAAATAATTCCCAGCCCAATGTATTGGTGCAAATTTTGAGCTAGTTGAAGTTCATCTTGATTTAACAGAACGGCTAGATGACGAAAACTAAAACCTTTGAGGATAGCACTCAGTTTTTGTTGAACTTCTGGTGAAATTGGCTGTTCTACTTTGTGGCGGTTTGAAAAATAAAGACGTTGGTAGGGCGACCAAACTTGTGGTGCTAGAGACTTCCATCCTTTGAGTCGTTTCCTGGCGCGATCGACTATTGGTTGAAAATCTAGCTGACAAAAGGCTTGTCCTTCATTCAGATTTTCTCCCAGTTCGTAAGTACCGGAGTTGACTAGCAAAAATGATTCGATTACTTCTGCTACCAAGCCTGCAACTAGTTCTGCGGCTTCAGATAAATTCAAATATTGATGATTGACTAACCAGCCAATAGCTTGATACTCAGGGTTAGATATCGAATGGTTTTCTGTGTCAGCTTCAAAGATTAAACTTAGCTGCGCCCGAATTTCACTCGTAATTTTAGGAACTTTATGACTCAGGCGGTGTAAATGACAGTCTAGGCGATCAAATGGAGCAATTGAATGCGCCGCGTAGGTAATTTTTCCTTCTTCCAGATATATCGACCAAGAAGCAGGCCCGCTAGTTACCTGCAAATGAGCGCTATCATAGCAACTAGATAAATGTGCTAATAAACTCAGCGGACTTAGTTTTTGGAAGGTTCCACAGCTAGCCATTGGGCACTTAAACCTTTTGGGAAAACCTACAATTTGAAACCGAAGCTTTGAAGAAACTTTTATATTTATTAATCAGCAATTAATAAAATATTATAAGGGAAAGTTTATTTAACTTAGTTATAATAGGAATTAAGTCTAGGCTTATCTAGTACCTTGCTATTTTACTTCATCATTTGTATTCCAAATCGAAACTCAGTCTAGACGAAAAAACAAGTAGTTTTTCTTAAATATAGCGCAATTTATCAAAATTAACCATTTAGTTTACAGTTTTTAGCCTTGACTGGGGATAACCTATCGAGGGGAAAATGATTCAATCAAAATAGCTCCTGGCATGGCTGTAGTTGTGTAAATGGTCAATCAATCCCCTGGTTAAAAAAAAATGCTTCTTTTTCCCCAAAAAACTCTAAGGTTCTTGCTTAGTTTGCCTTCTGCATAAAATAGGATTTTTAGATGTAATATTATCTAAGGCTAAGCGTTCTGGGTTAGTTGTTGTATTTTAAGCTATTTATCAAATTATTATGTTGCGCTTAAGAAAGTTTCCCTAACCAAATAAACCGCAGTAGCTCTAGAGTTAAGGTTTGCTGCTTTTTGTGGCAAGTCAAACCATCAAAAGCATGACGGTTAAAAGCTGAATTATCATAGATTAATTATTATTGATACCAACAGCCTGTCTACTGAGTTCATTGGTGATTAAAACCTATACTCTTTTGAGTAGCCTATCTCCCACCTATAGTTAGAGATATGTCTAATTTGTTTAAACTTGACGAAGCAGTAGAGTTTGCTGAAAATCCAGAAGCCCGCTGTGCTTGCGTTCTTTTACTAGATACTTCTGGCTCTATGCAAGGTACAGCCATTGATGCCTTAAATCAAGGGTTATGGGCGTTTAAAGAAGACTTGATGAAAAACTCGCTGGCTTCTCGACGAGTGGAGGTGGCTGTAGTTACTTTTGATAGTGATGTAAAAGTAGTGCATGAATTTGTGACTGCCGACTCTTTTGAGCCGCCTACTTTAACGGCCCAGGGATTAACTCATCTAGGTGCAGGAATCCACCAGGCATTGGATATGATTCAAGCTCGTAAGGTATTATACCGCACTCATGGGGTGGCGTATTATCGACCTTGGATCTTTATGGTGACTGACGGAGAACCACAGGGAGAACCAGAACAAATAATTGAGCAGGTAACGCAGCGGCTAAAGCAAGATGAAGTCAATAAGCGAGTTGCTTTTTTTCCTGTAGGGGTAGAGAATGCTAACCTTGATCGCTTAGGTCAAATTAGCGTGCGTACTCCTATAAAGCTGACAGGATTAAACTTTACCGAAATGTTCCTTTGGCTTTCAGCTAGTATGACAGCAGTTTCTCATTCCCAGATGGATGAGCAGATAGCACTGCCACCAGTAGGATGGGGACTTGCGCAGTAATTCGCTTTATACCCCAAGATTACATATTGGGAAAGCAGGGGGAGCAGGGGAAGCAGGGGAAGCAGGGGAAGCAGGGGGAGAAGTGATAGGGTAGAGATTTTGGGTGCAGGGGAAAGAACTTGATTTGGGGTGAAAGAAAATTAGCTAGTGAATTAACGTCATAATAAATATTAACGTATATCAAGTTTTATTAATTAAGTGCGATCGCGCTCATTTAAATTTATATTCTGCCTGCAAAAAGTGAGGTAAGCAGTAAGGGATGGCAAGGAATGCGTAACGACACCCATGAGGATCTGTTTCAAACAGGACGAGTAAATACTTATCAACAGTTAAGAGACTGGCGAGTAGCAGCAGCATCAGTTCGTGGCACAAGTCATGAAAAAGTCGGTCAGCTTTGTCAAGATGCTCATCACTGGCATAAGTTGCCAAACTCAGTTTTAGTAGCTGCGGTTGGAGATGGTGCGGGTTCGGCATCTTTGGGCAAGGTCGGAGCAATAGTTGCGACGCAAACAGCAGTAGAAACTATTTGTGCCGAACAATCTCGGCTGTACTCAAATCTAGATGAAGTTGGATGGCAAGAAATTCTGCATTCTGCTTTGTCGGCGGCAAAGGTAGCTGTAGAGGCGGAAGCGGCAGTTTGTGGACTGGCAGCGCGGGATTTAGCTACAACGTTGATTATAGTAGTAGCTACGCCGGAGTTGATCGCAGCCGTGCAGGTGGGTGATGGTTTAGCGGTAGCAGGAGATCGCGACGGCAACGTTATTGCCCTCACCTCGGCGCAGCGAGGGGAATATGTCAACGAAACTACTTTTCTTGTCTCCCCTAACGCTGTTGACACAGCACAGGTAAATTTGTGGCATGGTGCTATGTCAAATATTGCAGTATTCTCGGATGGATTGCAAATGTTGGCTGTGAATATGAACGATGGCACACCTTATATCCCATTCTTTACTCCCCTATTCCGATTTATGGCAGATATGGAGGATGAGAATGAAGCCAAAGAGCAATTAGCAGCATTTCTGCGTTCTCCCAGAATAACAGACCGAACTGACGACGATTTAACACTTTTATTGGCGACACTTGCGAGTTGATTTAGCCATGCGGTTGCTACGTAAATCCAACCAACAAATTATTACCTTGGATCTCAACTCGATGCTGGGGCATGGAGGAGAAGCCAAGGTCTTTGCAGTGCCGCCGGATGAGACACTGGTAGCGAAGGTTTATCACAAGCCCAAAGAAACCTACGCCCGCAAACTATCCACCATGCTTGCCAACCCGCCGGAAAATCCGATGGCGGCACATGGGCATATTTCGATCGCTTGGCCTGTGGACTTGTTGATCGCAACAGAAAAAAGCGATGCTTTGGGCAATGACTTTGTTCCTGGCGTAGTCGGCTTTGTGATGCCGCGAGTCCAAGGAATGCGATCGCTACTAGACTTTTATAATCCCAAGACTCGCCGCCAAAAGTGTCCGTTTTTTAACTATCTTTACCTGATCCGCACCGCCCGTAACATTGCGGCGGCGATGGGCGCATTACACGCGCGCGGATATTGTGTAGGAGATGTCAACGAGTCTAATATTCTGGTCAGTGACACTGCCCTTGTCACCCTGGTAGATACGGACTCGTTTCAAGTGCGCGATCTGCACACAGGTCAAATTTACCGCTGTGGAGTGGGGAAACCAGAATTCACGCCCCCCGAACTCCAGGGTAAGAACTTTGGGCAAATAGACCGCGCGCCGGAACACGATTTGTTTGGGTTAGCAGTGCTGATCTTTCAACTTTTGATGGAAGGTACACACCCATTTTCCGGCATTTATCAAGGAACAGGCGATCCGCCAGCTTATGCTGCCCGGATTGCCTCTGGGCATTTTACCTACAGTTTGGGGCGGCGCGTACCTTATTTACCGACACCAATAGCACCGAGTTGGGAGATTTTGCATCCCACCTTGCGGCAGTTATTCGTGCAATGTTTTGAAGATGGTCACAATAGTACGCATTTGCGCCCCAGCGCTCAGACGTGGCAAGCAGCCTTGAAGGAAGCAGAAAATGCTTTGGTTACTTGTTCTGTAAATAACCAGCATCGCTACAGCAATCATCTCAAGTCCTGTCCTTGGTGCGATCGCGCCGTGAAACTGGGAGGGCGAGATCCATTCCCATCCTGGCAAGCAGTGGAAAAACGCCAACATCTCCAACCCTTGCCCCCAAAGCGCACCACACCTGTTTATAAACAATATAGAAGCCCTAGCACCGCTTTTTATTATCCAACTGCTGTTGCTAGGCAAACGCCTTTATTATTATCGCTACCCAGAAGTCACAAAAAGCTAACTAGAAAAAAATTTAACTTATTAATGATTGGTATATTTGGCGTTGGCGTGTTGGGGTTGTTGCAATTAATGATGATACTTAACGATGTCGAACTGCCGCCGCTAGATGGTAGCTTCAATATTAGCTCAACGCCAAATACTCTCGAACGCCCCAGTCTGGCATCAAAAGGAGGCGAGGGTTTTGTCGCTTACTACAACCAAGGGAATGCCTACTATAAAGTGGGAGACTATGACAGCGCGATCGAAAATTATAATCAAGCAATCAAAATCAATCCTAAAGATGCCCTGGCTTTCTTGAACCGAGGTAATGCTCTTTACGAGGCTGCACAACATAGTGGCGACCCCGACCGCTTGTATCGAGAAGCGATTAAAGACTTCAATCGGTCACTGCAACTCAAACCAATTCAAGGAAATGCTTTCTTGAGTCGAGGTATAGTGCGCTATGAAGTGGCACAATACAGTAAAAACCCCGAGCGTGACTATCAGCAAGCAATTAATGACTTTAATCAAGCTTTACGCCTCGGCCCCCAAGTGGCTAAAGCTTATGTGAAGCGGGGAATTGTTCACTACAAGCTAGCACAATACAAAGGAGACTTGAATCAAGGCTACAAGGCAGCAATAGGGGATTTCAACAAAGCATTGAGTCTCAATCCCCAAGAAGCAGAAGCTTATCTCAAGCGTGGGATTGTGCGTTATGAGCTGGCTCAATACATTGGACGACCGGATCGAGAAGCAGTAGAAGATTTACAGACAGCAGCCAAACTCTTTCTCAAGCAGGGCAATATCGAAGAATATCAACTAGCTTTAGGTAATATTTGTGTTGCTCTAGACAAAAATTGTGACTCCTTCCTGAGAAATCCAGAAAAATTTATCTTATCAGTGCCTAAATCTCTACCTGGAGAAGTTAAGCAAGCTAATTGAGGGAGCTAAAAATAGTTATGAATTTTAAGATTTAAGTTTTAAGTTAAATGAGCGTTTTTTAACTTAAAACTTAAAACTTAAAT
>DATNQH010000015.1:0-9976 GCA_036704105.1 Leptolyngbyaceae cyanobacterium
CCAAATCCTTGAAGCAAGGCTTGATAAGCTTAGAAGCCAAGAACTTATTCGACGAGATGCCAGTTCTAAAACAGCCCTGAATTCTTCGCAAAAAAAGGTAGAAATTGCACAAAATCGTCTTTCCAATTACAAAGCTCTTTCAGGTTTGGACTCTGGCGAACAACTTAGAGATCTTTCAATTAATATTGAGCAGCTACGTAGGCAACAGGCTGAAATACTTGCTCAACAGCAGCAAGCTAGTACTCGTTTGAAGCAACTATCGGCCAATTTAAACTTATCAGCTCAACAAGCAGCAGATGCTTTTGTCCTTCAAACCGATCAAATATTTCAGCAAAACTTAAAAGACTATAGTGAAAGTAGTGCTGCCCTAGATGTTTTAAGCTCAAAATTTTTGCCTAACTATCCTCAAGTGGTCGCACAAAGAGCCGCGCGAGACGCTGCTCAAGCAGCTCTGCTAAAGCGGAGTCAATCTCTTCTTGGACGACAAGTTGATCAAGCAATCTTGCAGCAACTCAACCTTAGTAACAGTAACTCTGGCTCACCAAGGGAGAGACTTTTTCAGGAACTGATTACAGTTCAGGCAGATCAAAAAGGACTTCAAGTTCAGGCTCAAACACTAGCTCGACAAATTGCCAAGCTTGAGGATAGGCATAAGAAGCTGGCACAGCAAGAATCTACCCTAGATGCTCTAAGTCGAGATAGGCAGGTTGCTGAAACAGTCTTTTCCTCGACTTTAACTAAAACCGATCTTGACAAATCGAATGTCTTTGGATCTTATCCACTCCTTCAAATTGTTACAGAGCCAACCTTAGCCGAAATTCCCACTTGGCCGAACAAGGGCTTTGTTTTGATAGGAACGGCTTTATGCTCTTTTTTGGTAGATGCTGGAATAGTTTTAATGTGGTTGAACCAACGTAATACTTTGATATCCAAAAAAGTTAAATCTACACGTATAGAAAATCAATAGCGATGAATATAAAAAGCTTTTGTGTAATTACTTAGTTGGTTTTTACTGAAAATAAAATTACCGATTTTGATCGTAGAAAAAATTTAGTCATATAGTACAAGTTCGTTACGCTCACTACTTTTTAACCTCCAAGAATAAAGTGAGTTAATAAACTAATCCTAAATAAGTTTTTCTTAGTTTGAAGCAATGAGGATGAATCCTGAAAATTTTCCTGAACGTGTAGTTTGGTACACTCTTGTTGGTACCTACGCCATCTATTTCATTGGCGGTCTTTATATTATAGGTTCAATTTTAGGTTGGATATTATTCATTTATCTTTATAGAACTCTGTGGACTCAATCACAGACATCATCCTTAAAAACAAGAATTTCAATCCCTCAAGTAATGTGGATATGGTTAGGGGGAATATTTGTTATAGAACTAACACTGGTTGCCTCGCACATTAACTTCGATCTTGGTTCTTCATTGCTGATTAAATCTTCAATTACTTGGGCTAGGACGTGGGCTTTAATAGCTTTATATTTATTAGCTGGTTCTTTAAATATAAGGCCTCAACTGCTTTATCGCGCTGCTTGTATAGTATGTTTACAAACATTAATTTTAGCACCTATAGGTTTTTTAATTTACTTTGCTAATATCAAAAACCCCTGGTATGTTTCTCCTTTAAAAATTATTGGCGGGCCAAGTGCAGAATCTTTGTTCCGTGTAGGTTTTTATGTGATGTCTGAAGGTAATCAGGAGATTCGTTGGCAATTCTTTGCTCCTTGGGCACCAGCGTTGGGGCTAATAGGAACTATTTATTTTATTCTAGCATTGCAAGAAACTGATAAGAAATGGCGTTGGATTGGCATAATCGGATCAATTTTCATGTGTGTTGTTTCTGCATCACGTGTAGCATTAATATCTCTTCCTATAGTATTTCTATTATCCTGGTTATTAACTAACTTCAAACGTCCATCACTTTATATTAGTTTGGGGGCTGTAAGTTTTATTAGTGTTATAATTACACCCTTTTTAAGTACGGCTTTTGAAAATATTTCACAAAAATTTAATTCTTATAGATCGACCTCGACTGATACCCGCAATTATCTATATAGACTTGCTCTTGATCGTTGGAAGAATGAAGCTCCCATTTGGGGACATGGAGCTATGACACTAGCGCCTAGATTTACTAAGGGTGAAACCCTACTATATATTGGGACTCACCATACCTGGTATGGAACTTTATACATTAATGGTGTGGTAGGACTTCTAGCTCTAGCTATTCCTATGATATGTAGTTTTGTAGATTTAATAGTTAAGGCTCAAAAGAGTGAAATAGCACGAGTGGGATTAAGAATATTTTTAATTATATTTATTTTCTCATTTGGTGAAAATTTGGAAACAGCAGCTTATTTTTATTGGCCAGCTTTAATAATGATTGGAATCGCATTTAAAGAATAAAGATTAGGTTTGACAACCTAATATCTATTTTCCTAATATGTATTTTATAGGTGAGTTAAGTTTTTAGTTTTTTCTGTTCAAACTAAGGGAACCATTATTAATAGTTCAGATAATTGGAGATAATTGTGTAGGTGGAATTAAATTTACTACTAATGGATTAGTAAGTTCTTACTTAAATACAGAGTTTGAATTTAGGGTTTTACCAATTAAAGTAGACAGAGCAGATTTCAGCAGAGCGCTCTTACAAGCTGATGTAATCATGTGCAGTCAGGCTTCTCGTTTAAAAAGTTTACCAAACTTACTGCTTCTAAAGCTGCTAAACCCCCATGCCAAAATTATTGTTCGTGAACACCATTATTCTCAAGACTACGAACAGTTTCATGTCTTTTCGCTTAATCGGTTTCACCTCATGCTTAAACTAACTTATAGTTTAGCTGACCGGGTAGTAGCCGTATCTCAAGCTCAGGGTGAATGGATGCTAAGAAATCATCTGGTTTGGCCAAATAAACTGGCAGTGATTCGACAATGCTTACTCTTAAAAGGTTTTTTGGCTATCGCCTCCAAACCGATAAAAACCCCCTTAGTCTTAGCAGCTTATGGACGGGTTTCCTCTCAGAAAGGATTTGATATCCTGCTTCAAGCCATGAAATTAATTCCACATTTACCAATTAAATTACGTATCGGAGGTGAGGGATCTCAAATAGAGGAACTGAAGCAATTAGCTCAAGGGCTAGAAAATATTGAATTTGTTGGATGCGTTGATGATGTTCCCAAGTTTTTGCAAGCATCTGATGTCGTAGTTATTCCCTCACGTTGGGAACCTTGGGGCAATGTTTGCTTGGAGGCTAAGGCAGCAGGTAAACCCGTCATTGCTTCTAACGTTGATGGCTTAACTGAGCAAGTTCAGAACTGCGGTCTTCTCATACCTCCAAACAATCCAGAAGTACTAGCTGAGGCAATCGAGCAGGTTGTTTCACTGCCACAAACTCAACTCCAAACATGGGGTAGCAATGGTCGAGAGTCGGTGAGAGGAGCTTGGGATCGGTATCTAAGCCAGTGGAGAACTTTACTTTGGGAGGTTTTGGAGAAGTGATTGCCTTTCTAAAGAAAAGATTATCGAATCCGTTTGTTCGCAACATGAGCTGGTTGGGAGCTTCACAGCTTTTCACTCGTGTCATTCGTCTGGTGACTGTTGTTATTTTGGGTCGTATACTTAATCCGTATGATTATGGTTTAGCAGCAGTCGTTTTGACGACAAATGAATTTGTTGATGTTTTCACTCGTAATGGAGTTGGGGCTAAGCTGGTTCAAGCAGATTCAAAAGATTTAGATGAATTTTGTCAAACTGGCTATTGGTTAAATTGGTTGGTTTTTGGCCTGCTGTTTATTATTCAATGCGTTGCTGCCTTCCCAGTTGCTTGGGGCTATAGGGATAACCAACTTATTTTGCCTATTTGTGTTCTAGCTTCTATTTATTTAATACTTCCTATTTCCCAGGTTCAAGCATCACTAATTCAGAGAGAAAACCGTTTACATATAATTGCTATTATTACTGGCTTACAAAATTTAATTGCCAGTATTATGTCGATTATTTTAGCCTTTTTAGGTTACGGAATGTGGGCGCTTGTACTCCCAAGACTTTTAGTTGCTCCCATTTGGGTGATTGGTTGTTACATTCACCATAAATGGCGGCCTCGTAAATTTTTTACCCTGGCTCGTTGGCAAGAAATTGTTAGTTTTGGTCAAGCTATTCTCGGAGTAGAACTGTTAAAAACGCTGAGAAACAACCTAGATTATTTAATGGTAGGTTATTTAATCGGAATTGAGCCTTTAGGAACTTATTATTTTGCTTTCAATGCTGGATTAGTATTGACCCTGAGTGTGATGACTGCTTTGGATTCAGCCCTGTTTCCCCATTTGTGTAATGCTCGTACAGACCTAAAGCAGTTTCGATATCGTTATTTTAGTAGCTTAAAAACGATCGCTATAATTATCGTCCCTCTAGTTCTATTACAGTCGATCCTAGCGCCCGTTTATGTCCCAATTGTTTACGGGCATAAATGGATTCCGGCAATTCCGATTTTGATCCTAATTTGTTTGTCAGGAATTACTCGCCCTTTTGCAAATGCAGCATCTTTGAGTATGTGGACTTTAGACAAGCCACACTGGGATCTGGCGTGGAATATTTTCTTCACAGCTATTTTTGCTTTGGCAATAATCATTGGTAGTAACTGGAATATCTTAGGAGTTGCGGCGGCGGTTTTGATAGTTCATGTAACTGCTCTCCCCATCTATACATTTGGGGTGACGCGGTATGTCCTTAGAAGGGCAGCCCGTCAAACCCAGGAGGTTTGATAGCAAGACTATACGGGATTGTTAGCAATACAGAATATAGTCGCATTACTACAGCAGCACTCAAATTTATTGCTTTACCAACACAACTTGATTCTTACGCCTAGACTATGAAGAATTGGTACTTTGCCGTAAGTAAAAAATAATAAATCTTTGCATTGAAAAATTTGAATCATCATGAAAAAAGTTTCTGTAATTCTACCTGTATACAACGTCGAAAATTACGTAACTGAAGCTGTTAATTCTGTTTTAGCGCAGACTTATACGAACCTTGAAATTGTCATTATTGATGATGGCTCTACAGATCGAAGCATAGAAATTTGTCAGCAATTCACAGACGCTAGAATTAAAATTATTCGTCAGCAGAATCGGGGTCTAGCTGGAGCTAGGAATACTGGAATTCGCCATGCTGAAGGCGAATATCTAGCTTTTTTAGATAGCGATGACCTCTGGTTGCCGGAAAAGCTAGAAAAACACGTTGCTCATTTAGAAAATTCACCGACTGTGGGAGTAAGCTTTAGCCGCTCTGCTTTTATCGATCAAAAGGGAAAATCTTTAAGCTTGTATCTAATGACCGAGATTGGCGGGGAAATTACTCTACGTCATATGCTTTGCCGATGTCCTGTTGGGAATGGTTCAACGGTCGTGATTCGTAAGGAAGTATTTGAAGCCATTCGCTTTCAAGATAATCTTCACGGTACTATAGAAGATTTTTATTTTGACGAGAGCTTCCGTCGTTCGGAGGACTTTGAATGTTGGTTGCGCATTGCTATCAAAACTAATTGGCGATTTGAGGGTATTCCTGAAGCGCTGACCTTATATCGAGTGAATTTAGATAGCCTTTCAGCAGATCTGTCAAAGCAGTTAGAATCCTGGGAACAAGTGATTGATAAAACGCGCTCCTACGCTCCAGAGCAGGTCGAGCGCTTTTTAAAGCCAGCTAGGGCTTATAACTATCGGTACTTAGCTCACAGAGCAGTAATGCTGAGAGCAAACTCAATGGCTGTGAAATTCATCAACCGAGCCTTAATCACTTGCTGGTCTATCGTTCTTGAGGAGCCAGGAAGAACACTTCGGACTCTGGCTGCTGCTTATTCCCTTTGGCTGTTACCGAAACCTCTTTATTGTCGAATTGAAGCTCTTGCCATAAAAATGAGAGCAGCTAAGCAAAAGCGTCAAATTCTGCAAGAGCAGTCTAAGCAATCAGCATCGATAGCGACAATTTCTGGCTCTAACAGAGTATAATTTTGCTACTAATGCAAAAGATATGGCTACAACTGAAGTAGCTTTAGTATCTAAATTTTGGATTTTATGTGAGATTTTCTTTAGCACAAATTAAAGTTAGCCTTAACTTTAATTTGTAGTTTTTTGTGTAAGGCTAGCTTGAAAGCTAGAGTTCATGATTATGAAGCCCAATCTTTGGTTAAGTAAGTGTACGATAGGGATTTTGCAAGCTGCTATTAGCTTGGCTATATTTTTAAACCCAGCATCTGTACGCGCCGACCCGCCCGAAAGAGGCTGGAAGCTGACATTTAGCGATGACTTCAATGGTAGATCTCTCGATCGCAAAAAGTGGAATACTTGCTATTGGTGGGCTTCAAGCGGGTGCAAGCTCAACGGCAATAAGGAAATCCAATGGTATCAACCAGATGATGTTATTGTTCAAAACGGTAAATTGCGCTTACGCGCCCAGCAGCGCAAGGTAAATAGATATAGATATACATCTGGGATGATCTCCTCACACGACAAATACACCTTCCAATACGGCTATGCAGAAATTCGAGCCAAAATGCCTAAAGGCAAAGGGTTGTGGCCAGCATTCTGGCTAATTCCACAGCGACGAAACGTCTGGCCCCCAGAATTGGATGTGATGGAATACCTCGGACACGACCCCAAAGGGGTGTACATGACCTTACATTACAAAAACGGCAATCGTAATATAAATTCGGGCCGGTACTGGAGCGGCCCTGATTTTTCCGCCGACTACCACACATTTGCTGTGCAATGGGAGCCAAAGCGCATAATTTGGTATGTAGATGGTGTAGAACGCAAACGGTATGAAGTTGCTGCGAACATTCCAGCACAACCGCTGTACGTTGTTGCTAATCTAGCGGTTGGTCCCGCTTGGAAAAACACTCCCCCTGATCGCACCACGCCGTTTCCCAGTTATTATGACATTGACTACATCAAAGTGTGGCAACGGAATTAAGGCTACAAATAGGCTGTCAGATTTGATTTGAGGAATTATTTAAGCCTTGAATTTAAATTTACATTCAGTTCCCCAATAGCCCTAAATCCTTTAGCAAAAGCTGGAGCGGTAGCAATCAAAAAGTTATTATGTTGTGGTAATTTTTGGGTTTATTTGTTTGCTTACCATAGAGCTTCAACTCAAAAAGACTTTTAAAACGTTGTTTATAGGTTTTGAGTTTCCTACATTACTATCTCAACCTCAATTCTTAAAATGAAACAGATCTAGTTTAAAAAACTACTTTTGTGTTAGCTTTTCGACCACTAGAAATGAACGGCTTCTCGAAGTATAGGTGAAAGATATAAGAAATGAGTAGAGATAAAGGCACAGCCCCTATCAGCATATATAGAAATGTTACAGATGCTGACATCTGTTGGTTAAGCAGAAACTGAAAAAATAAAACTATTATTGGAGCGTGAATCAGATACAAACTATAAGAAAATGTTCCCAAAGCGATCGCGTAGCGTGACTCAAACAATTGTAAAATAAGAGGTTTTTGTTTGGGATTACCTTCAGTTAAAGAATGAGTGCAGTAAATAATTAGAGATGCAGTTGCTACACCTGCTAAACAGGAAACACTCTTAGAAATATCTAACTGATTTGATCCTGGAAATATTGTAGCTTTGCCAATTAAGCCGAGCCAAAGAATAGCAGTCAGTAATTTCCAGGGAATTCTCTTCTTCCAGCGAATTATTGAGGCTTTTTTAGAGAAATTAATAGAGGCTCCTGCCATTCCTAAAGCAAATAAGCCCAGAAACCAGGGGCAAGCCGCATACTCAGACTATCCCGACAAAATGTAGGACGGACTAAGCCCAATAATAAAAGCTATTAGCTCCACTAAAATTATACCGAAACGTCGGTATACAGGGAGCAACAAAGCTGGAAATAGGAAGTAAGTTTGCCACTCAGTTGCTACGCTCCACATTGGACCATTGATGGCAAACGCCCAATCTTGGTTTAGATTGTGAATTATTAAAAAATGAGAAAGTATGGCTTCTAGAACACCGATTCAGTAATCGAGGAGCAAAAGAAAAATCAGTCCAGAGAGAAGTAAAAAGTGCGGAAGAAAGCAGCGAAAACGGTTGCCAGGCAATGCTTATAGCGATAAACAAGGTGTGAGCGATATTTAAGAAAATCTCAAGGAGAAGCATAACCTCAATTGAGGTAGATTCAGGTAATAAATGTGCGCTTTGCCAACGAATAATCTACGTATGCGACCTCAGAATTGGAACCCACCGATAGAACTATCAGCAATAGAGCAAAGTATTGTTAAGCGGATTAAACGAGCAAAGCTGTTTACGTTCTTACGCCAACATCGTCATCAATTATTTGATGAAGGATTTCAAGAAGAAGTGAGCAACCTGTATGGAAATTCCCCAAAAGGGCATCCACCCGTACCACCAGCACAGTTGGCATTAACAGCTATCTTGCAAGCATATACAGGTGCTTCAGATGCGGAAGCAATTGAAGCGTTAGTTATGGATAGGCGTTGGCAGTTAGTACTGGATTGTATAGATTGCCAAAAAGCACCTTTTTCGCAGGCGACACTGGTGAGATTTCGCACAGCCTTAATTATCCAAGGTCTTGACCGTAGGCTGATTGAGAGAACCGTAGAATTAGCCGAGCAAACCAAGGAGTTTGGTTCAAGACAGTTACGAGCAGCATTGGATTCCAGCCCATTGTGGGGCGCATCAAAGGTAGAAGACACATATAATTTATTGGGTCACGCGCTCAAAAAAGCGATTGGCGTGATAGCTAGCCAGCAGGGGCGGGAGCTGGCAGAAGTAGCCAACGATATTGGCGTGGATATAGTAGCCAGTACCAGTTTGAAAGCGGCTTTAGATTTAAACTGGGATGAACCAGACCAGAAAAATTTGGCTTTGGGGATTGTACTTGAAGCTTTAGAGCGATTTGAAAGTTTTGTACAAGCACAGCCTGAAAATGTTGAACACCCTCAAGTTCGTTCAGCTTTGTCAACCGCCAGGCTGATTGAAGCACAGGATGTGGAAGTGGATGCTCATGGCGAAATCAAACTACTCTCTGGTGTTGCCAAAGAACGACGCATCTCCATCGAAGATGATGAAATGAGGCACGGACGTAAAAGTAAAAGCCAAAGATTTGATGGTTATAAGCGTCATGTCTTGCGTGATTTAGACAATGGTTTGGTTCGAGCCGTGGGAATCACAAGAGCGAATATCCCAGAAGCATCTGTTGGTGATGCAATTGCTCTGGACTTGACATCTCAGAAAGTTAAGTTGGTTGAGTTACACATTGACCGTGCTTACTTGAGTAGTTCCTTGGTTCAAAATCGAGACGAAGAACTAACAATTTACTGTAAAGCTTGGCAAGTCAAAAACGGCAAGAGGTTTACCAAAACTGCTTTTATCCTCGATTGGGACAATCATACGATCTCTTGCCCTAATGGGGTCATTTTACCTTTTACTGTTGGTGGCAAAGTCCAGTTCCCCAAAAATATTTGTGCAACTTGTCCTTTGAGGGAACTTTGTACTACCTCTAAAGCAGGACGTAGCGTTTCTATTCATTCTGATGAGCCGTTATTTAGGGAACTACAACAACGTCAATTAACTCCTGCTGGCCGTGCCAAGCTCCGAGAACGTGTTGCTGCCCTTGCATTCCTTATCTCACATTGGTCGATGGCAGGGGGAACAAGCTCGTTATGTTGGTTCTCGCAAAAATTTATTTGATCTTCGCCGTACTGCCGTTGTTCACAATCTTCATGTCCTTGCTAAAATTTTTACTCATACTACTGAGCAGTCTGCTACTTCATCCTGATTACTGAATCGGTGTTCTAGACTGGGTATGGCACCCGGTTGGAAGTTAATGAATAAAGGCTCCCAGTGAAAACCTGTAAAATATTGCCAACTTAAAGTTAATGCTAGGAGCAACAGTGACAGTATAAGAGCAGCATAGTAGGGGGGAAGAATTCGCCGTGATCGCCGTTTCAA
>DATNQH010000016.1:0-28283 GCA_036704105.1 Leptolyngbyaceae cyanobacterium
AGAACCGCTATATCTACACCTTACAACTATCGCCACTCGACTGAAGTGATTGTAGGTTAAACCAATTGTGGAATGGTGCTTTGTGGTAAGTTTTCAACCAACCTTACCAAAAAGTAGATTATTAGATTTCTTGTAAAAGTCTGTCTCTTATTTGGGAAGAATACGAAATAGAGAAGCCAGAATCTAGGAATATTTAACCTCTTCTGACTTTTAAATTGTGACTCCTAAACTCTGAATTCTGACAATTTTTGATTTTATAGCTGGAGAATAAGGTAATGGAAGTAGATGCAATACAAGAGATCGCAGAAATAAAATTTTCGTTTCCCAGTCCGACTGATGGTTACGATTTGACAACTCGATCGCAGGACGTGCGATCACTTAATTACATAGCAGTAACTACTACCAACATCAAAGATCCCGATTTATTGGGAAATATACAAGGATCGTTTAACCACTTCGTTGGGACAGGCCAAGTCTGGGCGCTGCTAGCTGGGGTGGTGATCGGATATATGTTTCGGAGTATGACTAACTACGGTTAATTCTCTGTCTTAAGCGATCGCTGGTTACTCGATGGCACAAATGTAACTAATAGTGTCATCATCTTTAAAAGTGCTAGTCAATGGTAATCAAAGGTCGAGATTAGTCTTTGAAATTCTAGCAATCGAGGGTGAACACAAGATCGAATACACAACCCCCTAATAACCAGCAGCGATGACACAACAAACTTGGAGCCAACGGTTTGAATCGGCTCTACATCCAGCGATCGCCCGCTTTAATGCCAGTATCAGCTTTGATATTGAATTAATTGAGTATGACATCGATGGCTCTATAGCTCATGCCGAGATGCTGGCTCATACTGGAATCATTTCCGACAGCGAAGCAAAGCAGTTAGTCTCTGGTTTAAAACAAATTCGTCTGGAATATCATCAAGGAGAATTCAATCCTGGGATAGAGGCAGAGGATGTACACTTTGCCATCGAGCGACGACTGACAGAAATTGTTGGTGAAGTAGGCAAAAAGTTGCACACAGCGCGATCGCGCAACGATCAGGTTGGGACTGACATTCGCCTTTATCTGCGGCAGCAAATTAAAGAAATTCGGCAGCAAATTCGAGAATTTCAAATCGTTTTGCTCGATCTGGCAGAACAACATATTGAAACGCTAATCCCCGGTTATACCCACCTGCAACGCGCCCAGCCTCTGAGTTTAGCTCATCATCTCCTGGCATACTTCCAAATGCTACAACGGGATTGGGAACGCTTGGGAGATGTTAACCGCCGCGTGAATATTTCTCCTTTGGGCTGTGGGGCTTTAGCTGGAACTACTTTTCCGATCGACCGCAAATTCACCGCTGATCGCTTGCATTTTGACAGTATTTATGCTAATAGCTTGGATGGAGTCAGCGATCGCGACTTTGCGATCGAATTCCTCGCCAGCGCTAGCTTAATCATGGTTCACTTGTCGCGCCTATCTGAGGAAGTAATTCTCTGGGCTTCAGAGGAATTTAGCTTTGTCAAACTCAAAGATAGCTGTGCTACTGGCTCTAGCATTATGCCCCAAAAGAAAAACCCCGACGTGCCAGAACTGGTACGGGGCAAAACTGGGCGAGTCTGCGGTCATCTCCAAGCGTTGTTAGTGCTAATGAAGGGCTTACCCTTGGCATACAACAAAGATCTGCAAGAAGACAAAGAAGCTTTATTTGACACGGTAAAGACAGTTAAAGCTTGCTTGGAGGCTACAACAATTTTGCTAAGTGAGGGGCTGGAATTTCGCACCGCACGATTAGCAGCAGCCGTAGCTGAAGACTTTTCTAATGCTACTGATGTCGCAGACTATCTGGCTGCAAAAGGTATTCCTTTCCGGGAAGCTTACAACTTAGTGGGTAAAGTTGTGAAAACTTCCATTGCCGCTGGTAAGCTGCTCAAAGATTTAAGCTTGGAGGAATGGAAACAACTGCATCCAGCATTTGAAGCAGATATATACCAAGCGATCGCACCCCAACAAGTGGTTGCGGCTCGTAACAGCTATGGTGGTACTGGTTTTGAGCAGGTAAGGGAAGCAATTAGTGCTGCCCGAGCTAAAGTTAGTGCTGAGTGAAAAAAGTAGGGAATAATGATGAATGATGAATTGTAAACTCTCAATTATAAATTGTGAATTATTCATTCAGCATTTAGCATTTATCATTCATCATTTTCTTTCCCCTATTTAAGACTCAGTTGCTGCTCCTTCGTCTTCTTCAGCCTGTGGCTGTTGTTGTGTATTCCTTCTCTGGAAACGACCCGTAGTAGTACGTTTACGAAACTTACGGGCGTATGCCTGGTTCCGTAGCGCCTTTTCTTTTTTCGGGTTACGGCGCTTAGCCATGTTCACCTCATTCTTATGTAGACAACAAAACTTTGCCTCTAGCTTCACTAAAGACAATCAGACTTAACCGATATTAACGGTATTCTTTCTGCTTAGCAATCCTTAGCAGGAAAAATGACATTCCTCAGCCTGCAAGGGCCGAGTTCTTGGGTTCAGATTGCCTTTTCATAGAGATGCGATGTTCTTCGCGTCTTTCCTCCTATTTAAGGGCTTACGTTCTAATATCCTGTGCCTTGTCGAGCTGATTGCACTGCTCAACTCAAATAGCAACAGATCCTACAAGCGTTAATTCCCGCGTGTCTCACGGTACTCGATTCATTATACATCTGTGGCAGGGTGATGATATATAATTCACCTCCAACGTTTGGATATACAAATTTTTTCCCTTACCCAGTTGATAATTGTAAAAATCAAATCGGCAAGGGTAATTAATTGACTAAGTATTTAACTCAAGGGAAAAACTGATTTGCCTCTAGAACTAATAGCCTTAGCTGCCCGACAGTAGCCTGCTGCTGACACTGATAATTTTTTTCGCTAAAATAGTTTTAGGGTATACAATGCAACAACCTATTTTAGGTATAAATGATAATATACATTCGCTCTACCTCCAAGGTAGAACCAAAAGCTGAGGTGGCGATGATTTTGCTGACTTACATTTGAGTTTAATCAATATTAATCTCAAGTAAATTTAATAAATATTAAGCTGACATTTAAAGAGTGAAAGTTTTGTCCTATTTTTCTACAATCCACTCTATGCGTCGCTTGTGGCAGTTTTGCCAAACTGTAATCGGTATTATCTTCCGTCATCCCGTTCCCGGCACTAGTATCATTCCAATTCTGCCTGACGGTCGGATTGTACTCGTGCAACGACAGGACAATGGTCTGTGGTCGCTACCTGGTGGAATGGTAGATTGGGGCGAAGATATTGCTACTGCTGTCAGACGAGAATTAGCAGAGGAAACAGGGCTTGAGTTGGTGAAAATTCGGCGGTTAGTTGGAGTTTATTCAGCGCCAGACCGAGATCCGCGCATTCACTCGATTTGTATTGTGGTAGAAGCAGAAGTCAACGGCAGGATGAAAATTCAGGATACGCTGGAAGTGAAGGAAGTTAAGGCGTTTCCTCCTTCTTCTCTACCTCCGGGTAAATTGGCGCACGATCACACCCAGCAATTGCAAGATTATTTTGCGGGGTTGACGAAGTTGGCTTAACTAGATGTTGGTGTCTTTTCAATTCTGTTGGTGGGCATTGCTGGGCTACGGCTTGCTTTTATTTTGGTGGGCGATGCCCACCCTACGGCTACTCTTCACGCCGAACCTTTCGCATTCCCCAAAAAATTAGATATGGTTCAAACATGATTCTGGCTGGTATTTGGGGAGAGTGCGATCGCATATACTTCAGTAAAAGATTGCCATCGCCACCCGTGAGACAAATACGGCTTTCGGGAAATTCCTGCAACCACGCCTCAATAAAGTCACGCATTCCCGCAATAATTGTATAAATTACGCCACTTTGAATTGAATCACAGGTATTCAAAGCCCAACGGGGGGGTAAAGATACATTTTGTGCTTCTACTTGTGGTAAGTTAGCTGTTTTTTGGGCTAAAGACTGAAGTTGTAAACCGAGTCCTGGTAAAATTGCGCCGCCAACTAAGTGACGATTAGTATCAGCACCTGTGAAAGTAAGTGCTGTCCCTGCATCAATTACTAGTATTGGATAACCATAAGTTTCTCCTGCACCCCATAAAGCTAAGGCGCGATCGCTTCCCAAGGTAGGATACATACCCAAAAGCGGTATCTTGTCTAAGGTAATCAAATGAACGTCTGGGTAAGCTTGCCAAAACTCTGTTTGGTTGGGAACGACAGAAGCGAGATATAAGGGAGGGCGAGAGCCAAACTCTCCCTTTCCACCTACCCCTAACCCCTCCCTAGAAGGGAGGAGACGTGGAAAAGGTTTGATTTTGTTAGGGGGTTGGGGGGATAGGTTTGAGGGAGATAAAATTTCTTTGGGAAAGTCAGCAATTGTCTGACAGTTGGCTAGCTGTTGTACAACCGAGGCGGGAAGATATGGTGTATCCCAAGCTTGCTGTAGCTTTTCTCCGATAAACCAAGCCCAGTGCAGCCGGGAATTACCAATTATCAAAGCTAGCCAAGTCGAATCCGACATAACATCTATGCTGTACCACCGTTGACACGAATATTCTGACCTGTAATCCAACGCGCATCATCGCTGACTAGAAATGCGATTACATCAGCAATGTCTTGTACTTCGCCCAAACGTCCTAATGCTGCCATTTGGGAGAAACGATTAATTTGTTCTTCAGTTTTACCAGTCATGAAAAGCTCGGTGTTAGTAGCACCAGGAGAAACGACGTTAACTGTAATTCCACGTCCTCCTAACTCTTTTGCTAGCACTCGCGTAATTTGCTCGACCGCACCTTTTGTTGCCACGTAAGCGCTATAAGTTGGTAGCATCAAATTTGTCGTTGATGAGGACAAGTTGATGATGCGTCCTCCGTCACTCATGCGCTTTGCGGCTTGTTGACAAGCAAAATAAGTGCCTTTGACATTAATAGCGAAAATTTTGTCGAAATCTTCTTCTGTAACGTCAGTTATGAGCTTATAAAAGATAGTTCCGGCATTGTTGACCAAAATATCAACTTGCCCGAAGCGTTCAAGTGTTTGGTCAAACAAACGTTCAATGTCAGCCGTCTGGCTAACGTCTGCTTGCAAAGCGATCGCACTTCCACCTTTAGCTTCGATTTGCGCTACAACCTCAGCCGCCTTGTCAGATCTGCCTGCATAATTGACTACAATAGTAGCACCTTCATCACTTAGGCGTTGAGCGATCGCGCTGCCGATACCGCGCGAGGAACCTGTCACTATTGCTACTTTGCCCTGCAATTTCCCTTCTGACATTGGAAACTCCTTGTTAGTAATAGGTAATTGGTAGTTGGACAAGAATTATGAATTATGAATTATGAAATTTCAGCATTCAGCATTCAGCATTCATCATTACCCATTACCCGCCACTCCTAGCCACTAGTTCCCTTAGCCCCTGATTACGCTTTTTAAACTCAATGATAAATTTTTTAATAAAACTTTACAAGTTAGGCGTGTGAGAATGGATAAAGGAAACAATACTCATGAGTTGTGAGAGAAGACGACTATGGTAGCGATCGCCGATAAAACTCAAAAAAGATTGACAATTCAAACTGCCGAGATTGCTCCTAATACTACAGCAATTCGCTCTCTCGATTGGGATCGCGATCGCTTCGATATTGAATTCGGTTTACAAAATGGTACTACTTACAATTCATTTCTGATTCGGGGTGAGCGAACTGCTTTAGTTGACACTTCCCATGAGAAGTTCCGCTCGCTGTATTTGCAAACTCTACAGGATCTGATCGATCCATCAGAACTGGACTACATCATTATCAGCCACACCGAACCAGATCATAGCGGCTTGGTTAAAGATATCCTGCAACTAGCTCCTGGAGCAACTGTTGTTGGCTCAAAAGTGGCATTGCAGTTTCTGGAAGATATGGTACATCAGCCATTCCAGAAAAAGATCGTGAAAAATGGCGATCGCTTAGATTTGGGTAACGGACACGAATTGGAATTCGTCAGCGCCCCTAACCTGCACTGGCCTGATACTATGTTCAGCTATGATCGCTCAACCCAAATTCTCTATACTTGTGATGCTTTTGGGTTGCACTACTGCACCGAGCATACCTTTGATGAAGATTTAGGCGCAATTGAAGCTGATTTCCATTACTACTACGACTGCTTGATGGCTCCTAATGCTCGTTCTGTACTTTCTGCGCTCAAGCGCATGGGCGAACTAGGGTTCGTCAGCACGATCGCCACAGGTCACGGGCCGCTACTATACCACAATGTTCCAGAATTAACCGGACGTTATCGCAGTTGGAGTCAATCTCAAGCTAAAACCGAAACTACGGTTGCTATCTTCTATACATCCGATTACGGTTATAGTGATCGCCTCGTCCACGCGATCGCTCAGGGTATCCTTAAAACCGGAGTCGCAGTTGAAAACGTTGATATGAAGTCGGCTGACTTGCAAGAAGTTCAAGAACTCGTCGGTCGCTGTGCTGGAATAGTCATCGGTACGCCCCCCAGTACAACTAGCGATGCTTCTATCACCCAAACTGTATTCAGTACAATCTTAGCCGCAGCCAAACAAAAGCAAGTATTTGGAATGTTTGAATCTGGCGGTGGAGATGATGAGCCAGTTTACCCGTTATTGAATAAGTTTCGGGATTTAGGCTTAACACCTGCCTTCGCTACGATTAAGATCGAAGAAACACCGACAGAAAACACATACAAGCTTTGTGAAGAAGCGGGGACAGACTTAGGACAGTTGCTGACACGCGATCGCAGCATCAAGCAACTTAAATCTTTTGCGGCTGACTTGGAAAAAGCTTTGGGTAGAATTAGCAGCGGACTTTACATCATCACCGCGAAAAAAGGCGATATCAGCAGTGCGATGCTTGCTTCCTGGGTGAATCAAGCAAGTTTCCAACCGTTGGGAGTATCGATCGCTGTAGCTAAAGATAGGGCGATTGAATCTTTGATGCAAGTAGGCGATCGCTTTGTTCTCAACGTCCTGGAAGAAGAGAATTATCAGGGACTAATGAAGCACTTCCTCAAGCGCTTTCCCCCCGGTGCTGACCGCTTTGCTGGAGTTAAAACCCAGTCAGCCAGCGACGGTTCACCCATTTTGGCAGATGCTCTCGCTTACATGGAATGTGAAGTTGTTAGCAGAATGGAATGTAGCGATCACTGGATTGTCTATAGCACAGTTAATGCTGGGCGCGTCTCCAAACCAGAATCACTTACCGCTGTTCACCATCGTAAGTTGGGTAACTCTTACTAAAGCGATTGGCTGTCAGCTGTCAGTCTTAAATTGCTGATAGCTGACAGTTTCGATTGCACAATGTCTGGATGCAATAAGCGATCGCTTTCACCCAAACAATTAATTTAACAGTGAGTAGTTATCAATCGAATATAATAACTGCTGCTTGTTAATCCAATAATAATGAGAGGTTGGGATTGGAAATTCCTGCTAAGCAAACAGCACTCAGATTATTTCCGATTGATGTACTCAAAGCTGTGAGTATAGTAGCTGTTGTTTCTTTTCACTCTATTTTCGTTTATACGTCTACATATACATCTGTTTCATATCCATTAGATATTTTATTCGCCCCACTAAAATTCTGCGTTCCAGTTCTATTGACAATCTCTTTCTTTCTCTTAAAAAGAGGACTAGAAAAAAAAACTGAACAGCCTGTATATCTTTTATTGAAAAAGCGTCTGACTCGCCTACTTATTCCAACAGCTTTTTGGTTTAGTCTGGGAATTATCATCAATAAATTTATTTGGTATCAAGATAAAGCACAACTGTTAACCTCTGTTTTACAAGGTACGATCTTTACAGGTGCATATTATCTGCTGATTCTGTTTCAATTTGTACCATTCTTTATTTGGCTACACCCTTGGTTTGATCGCCGCCGGAATATCTGGCTGACATTTATTTTTCAAAGTCTCGTTTTTCTTTCGCTCTATGCTTCTTTATCTGGAATGTTTGGGAGTGGAATTCCTCTAATTTTACACAGCCTGGATCGAACTTTATTTATTTATTGGTTCGTGTATATGGGACTAGGGTCTTATTTATATAACAACTGGTCTAAGATTGTCAAAATTTCTGACAGTATTACTACAAGAATAAAAATAGCTTTACTTTGTTTAACTAGCTTGACGATGATAGCTGAATGCAGCTTTTTAAAAATATTTACAGGGGAAAGTATGAGACCATATGATTACGTTCTATTCTCCTGTATAGTCAGCGTAATAGTTTGTTTTCTCTGCTTTGCCTCGGTGGAAGAAAGTCAAGTATCTATGCCTGTGAGAAAAGCTATTAAACTATTATCAACCTATAGTCTTGGTATTTTTTGCATCAATGGATGCATCAACCTTGCTTTAGCTGGACTGATTGCGCCAATCTTCAAATACAATACTTTCAATTTAACTGAAATGTTAGTAATGAAGCTGGTGGGATGGGTGCTACTGCTGAGTTTATCTCTAGGGTTATCGTTGGGACTAGATAAGATAAAGATGGGAGCTTTTGTGCGTTAAATATTAGAAATTAAAGTAGTTAGTTTTGAGGTGAAAATCAAAAGTATTAATTTTAATTTGCCTGGTTTTAGACATTGGATACATCAGATTGGGATAATTGTCGTTGCGATTAAACACAAAAAATTATGTCAGAAACTAAACCCCGCGATGTACAAGTTCTGCCGATTGGGATTGATACTACAATAGTGCGATCGCGCAGTTGGACTCGTTTAAGATTTGAAATTGAATATGCCTTAGCTAAGGGAACGACAGCAAATTCATATCTAATTCGAGGCGATAAAATTGCTCTAATCGATCCTCCCGGCGAAACCTTCACCGAAATTTACTTACAAGCCTTACAGCAGCGCCTTGACCTGAAAACGTTAGATTACGTCATCCTCGGACACATTAATCCTAACCGCGCCGCCACGCTCAAAGCTTTATTTGAACTAGCACCCCAGATTACCTTTGTCTGTTCTAATCCAGGTGCGATGAATTTGCGCGAAACTCTGGAAAATCCAGATTTACCAATTATGGTCATGCGGGGGGAAGAAACCCTAGACTTAGGCAAAGGTCATCACTTGCAATTCATCCCCACACCAAATCCCCGCTACCCAGACGAGCTTTGTACCTACGACCCGCAAACGGAAATCCTCTACACAGATAAGCTATTCGGGGCGCATATTTGTGGCGAACAGGTGTTTGATGAAGGTTGGGAAATATTCAACGAAGACCGTCGCTATTATTATGACTGTCTCATGGCTCCTCATGCGCGTCAAGTGGAAACAGCACTTGAAAAACTGTCTGAACTACCTGTGAGGATGTATGCTGTCGGACACGGCCCGATAGTACGTTATGCCTTAATAGATCTCACTCAATCTTATCGGACATGGAGTAAACAACAAACTTCCCAAGATACAACCGTAGCTCTGCTTTATGCTTCGGCTTATGGTAGCACGGCAACTTTGGCACAGGCGATCGCGCGCGGCATCACCAAAGCTGGAGTAGGTGTAGAATCAATCAACTGTGAATTTGCCAATCCAGACGAAATCAAAGCAGCCATAGAAAAAGCTGCTGGTATTGTCATCGGTTCCCCCACCCTCGGCGGTCATGCGCCTACCCCAATTCAAACTGCTTTGGGTATTGTCCTATCCAGTGCTAACAATAACAAACTCGCAGGGGTATTTGGTTCCTTTGGCTGGAGTGGCGAAGCAATTGACTTAATTGAAAGCAAACTCAAAGACGCGGGATATCGATTCGGGTTTGACACCATCCGGGTGAAATTTAAACCTACCGATGTCACCCTGAAAATGTGTGAAGAAGCTGGAACAGACTTGGCTCAAAGCTTGAAAAAAGCCAAAAAGGTGCGCGCACAAAGACAACCCGCCTCCACCGTCGAACAAGCCGTTGGTCGCATCGTTGGTTCTCTTTGCGTCGTCACAGCTAAGCAAGAGGATGTCTCCAGCGCCATGCTAGCCTCTTGGGTAAGCCAAGCAACCTTCAATCCTCCTGGCTTCACAGTTGCTGTGGCTAAAGACCGAGCAGTTGAATCGTTGATGTATCCAGGTAATAAGTTTGTGCTGAATGTCTTGGCTGAAGGTAATCATTTGGGGTTAATGAAACACTTTCTCAAACCTTTTTCCCCAGCAGAAGACAGATTTGCCAATATCTCTACACAATTTGCAGATAACGGCTCCCCCATCCTCACCGACGCTCTCGCCTATCTAGAATGCACAGTTAATAATCGGATGGAAGCTGGCGATCACTGGATTGTATATGCGATCGCCAACGACGGTAAAGTCCTCAACCCAGATAGCGTCACCGCCGTCCACCACCGCAAGTCAGGAACCCATTATTAGAACAATTGTCGAAACATTGCATTGTTGAGTAGAGACGTTGCAATGCAACGTCTCTACTATTCGTTACCAGGCAAAACCTTACACCTTAACCGTACCTATTCCTGGTTCAATTCCTGCTTGGAGTGGTAGTAAACCACTGCGCCTAAGTCTGGTGTAAAGTGACAAGACTTATAGGAGCGCCAGAACGACTGAAATATCGGCTTATCAGACTTTCTGTAATAATCTCCCAAAATCGGTTTGATTGCTTCAGTTGCAGCTTTCAAATGATAGTGGGGAATTGTCAAAAATATGTGGTGAGCCACATGAGTACCGATATTGTGATGGATAGAATTGAACCAGCCATAATCGCGGTCAATTGTAGATAAGGCTCCTCTGAGGAAATACCAGTCTTTACCGCGATACCAAGGAATATCTGGTTCTGTGTGGTGTAAAAATGTTACTAGATCGAGCCAGACAACAAACACTACATAAGGGCCCAGATAGTATTTGACTAGAAACATCCAGCCATACTGGTAAGTCAAATACCCCAGAAAAGCAACCATCAATGTCCAAAGTGTGGTACTGGTGATCACATCCCACTTTTCCGACGGACGAAAAAGATTGCTGCTAGGTAAAAAGTGAGAACCCGCTTTTCCAGGCGATCGCTTAAATAGATATAGTGGGTAAGCGAGTAACAACAGGTTGAAGCGAAATAATTTTTCGTACCAAGCCATTTGACGATATTTAGTCTCCGTCACCGGATACCAGCTTTCATCGGTGTCAATATTTCCGGTGTTTTTGTGATGCGTTCTATGACTAATTCGCCAGCCGTGATATGGAACCAAAATCGGTGTATGCGCTAAATGTCCGACAAAATCGTTGAGCCATTTTTTACTAGAAAAAGACTGGTGTCCGCAGTCATGTCCAACCACAAATAACCCCCAAAACATGGTACCCTGCATTAACCAGAAGACTGGAAAGAACAACCATGAGTTGAGCGTATAAGCCACCGCGTAAAGTAGGCTAATAATCCCTAGATCCAAAAAAAAGTAAGATAGCGATCGCCAGATGGATGGTTGAAAGCAATAACTTGGAATGGCAGATTTCAATTCCCCAACTGTAAATGGGGGATGTGTCTCATTTTTAGTAGTTTCCCCATCAACAAGACTTTCTGCATCATGAACAAGATTGATTGGCACAGAGTTTTTAATTCAACATTGTCGTAAACAGCGAACATCATTGTACTGCCATTTTTAAACACAATGTTAAATTCATTGAGTGCCGGATTGCACGCGATCACTTAACAAACCCTTACTCCACCTAGGGAAAAAGGGTAAGAACATTTATCAGCGCAGGTAGTCAATGGTTCAACGCTCAGCAGTTAGTAAAAAGCTAATAGCTGACAGATTATATCCTTTTTTCCAAATACTGACCGATCATTTGCTGTTCGCCAGCACGAGAGATAATCGTCTGTCGGGTACGGTATTTGTCACCGATCAATTTTAACTGTTCCTCAAACACCGAGCCTTTGTATTCAGTGCGCAAGCACATTGTTTGGGGTTCGAGGAAGTAATATTCAGCCGTGACAGGCTTGGTTGTAGCAAAACCGCGATCGCGGTACAAAATTGATCCGGATACTCCAAATACTGTCGAACCTTTGGATTGCTTGTGTTGTGATACCGAATCACTACTTTCCCAACTGACAGAAGCGCCACAAGTCAAAATGTTTGGATCGCTCAGTTGATGTAATTTAGCAAGTTCTTGTAATTCGGCGCATCCCTGCTCTAAAAACCTAATAGTAATTAAACTTACCATTTCCTTGGTTTCCCCATCAGGTAGCGTGTAGTATCGCCGCTCTGAGCGCCAATTACCCGCTGATGCTTTGAAAAACTCAGCAACTTTCAGGGATTCTTCACCGATTTGAGCAAGTTGTAGCTTTGATGTCACAATTAGCCAGCCTCGCAGCGAAAGTTCAGGAGTAAATATAGATTTCACACGCAACAACAGTATTGCGCACTAAATCAAGTTTTTGTTAATATTCTTAACGTTGGCTTATATAATAAAGCAAAAATTCCGATTTTGACATCTAGTTATAGAATTAGTTTTGCTGATAGATTCAGCGAACGAAACTTTGCTCTAGACTCACTGGAGTTTCCTGAGTTAAGATTGACGATTGTGAGTTTTTTTTAACCATGAAGGCGCAAGAGATCATCCGCTCAATTGAGTCGGAACAACTGAAATCAACTTTGCCCGACATCTACGTGGGAGACACAGTTAGAGTTGGGGTAAAAATCCAAGAAGGCGGCAAAGAACGTACCCAGCCATATGAAGGCGTGGTAATTGCCATGCGTAATGGCGGGATTAATGAAACCATTACAGTGCGTCGGATATTTCAAGGAGTTGGCGTAGAGCGCGTTTTTCTGCTCCATTCTCCTCGGATTGAAAGTATTAAGATAATACGACGAGGTAAGGTTAGACGTGCTAAACTATATTACCTGCGCGATCGCGTTGGTAAGGCAACCCGAATTAAGCAACGTTTTGATCGAGCTTTGTAAGATCGAAAATGTTTAATCGGTACTTTATCTACCGAATTGCGATAAACTAGAAGGCAGGCAAGCTTGTGCGCTCTTAGTTCAGTTGGTAGAACGCAGGTCTCCAAAACCTGATGTCGGGGGTTCAAGTCCTCCAGGGCGCGCTCTCTAGGAAACAAAACCTTTACCCAAAAGCATTGTTCAATGCTGGTTTCTCAGCGGCAAAACATAAAGCTTTTGGGTAAAATTAGTTTGGTGATAAGCTATCAAAAACTGGACTTAGACGGGCTGATGTAGCCAAAAAGTCTGGGAAACCAGGGTTCGACTGTGATAGCTGAATTTTATCTTTGAGGATCGGCAGCAACCGTGAGTAAGAAAAACGAAGCAGAAATACAACAACCATCTGGGTTTAGCGTCACCAACTTCTTTAAAGGTACAAAAGAAGAACTAGACAAGGTAGTCTGGCCTAGTAGACAACAGCTAGTAAGCGAATCCGCAGCCGTATTATCAATGGTAGTGCTTTCCGCCACTTTTATTTATCTGATTGATGGATTGTTTCGTTGGCTACAGGGGCGATTGTTTACATTATGAGTTTTGCCACTGATGAACCAGACGACTCCTTTCAAACAGAAGCAACAGCAGGGGTAGAAAACAATCGGGCGCAGCAACAAGCCCAGTGGTATGCTGTGCAAGTTGCATCTGGCTGTGAAAAGCGTGTGAAGGCTGACTTAGAAAGGCGCGCGCAGACATTTGACGTAGCAGAACGGATTTTTCAGGTAGAAATTCCGCAAACACCAGCCGTCAAAATTCGTAAAGATGGCAGCAGACAGCACAGCGAAGAAAAGGTTTTTCCGGGTTATGTGCTAATTAAGATGCTGATGGACGATGAAACCTGGCAGGTAGTGAAAAATACCTCCCACGTAATTAATTTTGTCGGAGCAGAACAAAGACGAGGCACCGGCAGAGGTCGCGGTCACGTTAAACCACTAGCGCTCGGTCAATCAGAAGTCGAACGCATCTTTAAACAAGCTAAAGAACAAGAACCAGTTGTCAAATTTGACATGGCGGCTGGAGATAAAATTGTTGTGCTTTCGGGTCCGTTTAAAGACTTTGAAGGTGAAGTGGTGGAAGTTAGTCCAGAACGGAGCAAGCTGAAAGCTTTACTATCGATATTTGGACGCGATACACCAGTAGAATTGGAGTTTAATCAGGTTCAGAAACAAGGCTAATAGAAAGAAATGGCAAAGAAAGTAGTAGCGGTGATTAAATTGGCTTTGAACGCTGGGAAAGCCAACCCCGCTCCACCAGTAGGACCAGCGCTGGGTCAGCATGGCGTTAATATCATGATGTTCTGCAAAGAATACAACGCCAGAACAGCAGACCAAGCTGGAATGGTAATTCCAGTTGAAATTTCGGTATTTGAAGACCGGAGTTTTACTTTTGTCTTAAAAACTCCCCCTGCTTCAGTGTTAATTCGCAAAGCAGCTGGGGTAGAAAGAGGTTCTAACGAACCGAATAAAAAGCGAGTTGGGTCGATTTCCCAAGCACAGCTGCGAGAAATTGCTCAAACCAAACTGCCAGACCTCAATGCTAACGATATTGACGCAGCAATGAAGATTGTGGCAGGTACCGCCAAGAATATGGGCGTGGCAATTACTGAATAGGGGTTAAGGGCTAGAGATGGCCCAATCCAAAATCTAAAATCTAAAATCCAAAATCATTAAGGGGGAGAAGCATAGAACTTCGCAATCACCCCAGGAGAGAAAAATGACGAAAAAAGTATCACGACGACTACAAGAGCTACTTAATAAAGTCGAAGACAGAGCCTACGAACCTATAGAGGCTTTGACTCTGTTAAAAGAGACAGCAACTGCTAAGTTTGCCGAAGCAGCTGAGGCACATATTCGCTTGGGAATTGACCCCAAATATACAGACCAACAGCTGAGGACAACCGTAGTTTTGCCAAAAGGAACAGGTCAGACTGTTCGCGTAGCAGTAATTGCTAGAGGGGAAAAGGTAACGGAAGCCAACAATTCTGGTGCGGATATAGTTGGTTCAGAAGAGCTGATTAACGAAATCCAAAACGGTAGAATGGATTTTGACCTACTGATTGCTACACCAGATGTAATGCCTCAAGTGGCAAAACTCGGACGTTTATTGGGCCCAAGAGGTTTGATGCCTTCACCCAAGGGTGGTACAGTTACATTTGACCTAGCACAAGCGATCGGCGAATTCAAAGCTGGTAAACTTGAATATCGTGCTGACCGCACAGGCATTGTTCATGTTATGTTTGGTAAGGCTGCCTTCACACCAGAAGATTTGCTGGTGAACTTGAAGGCATTGCAAGAAAGCATTGACCGTAACCGCCCTTCGGGAGCTAAGGGTCGCTACTGGCGGACGATGTTTGTTGCTTCCACAATGGGGCCATCAATTCAATTGGATGTCAACGCCCTGCGCGATCTGAAGATGACAGAAGCAGCGTAGTCAATATGCAATTCGCAATTCGCAATTAAAAAGGTAATTACCAATTACTAATTACCAACTACCAATCTAAAATCCAAAATCTAATCAGCCGAAGACAGCAGGTGCCATTAAAGCTTAATATCCTGCCGAGGTTTACATCAATACTGCCTACTAAGACACCAAATTAGGTGCGATTTAGATGGCATGAGAAGTATAACTATGTCACCCCGGCGAAAATCGCTGGGGTTTTTATTTGGTTGGCTAAGTGTGGGAAATAAAGATTGATGTAAATTCCGTTAAGGAGGTGAAATTGAAATGGGTAGAACGATAGAAGGTAAACAAGCGCTCGTTGCTGAAATTAAGGAAACGTTGAATGAGTGTCAGCTAGCATTAGTCATTGACTACCAGGGGCTAACTGTTGCTGAAATTACAGATTTGCGACGGCGGCTGCGCCCAACCGGAACTGACTGCAAAGTAAGCAAAAATACCTTGATGGGCATTGCCATTGACGGTCAGGATAAATGGCAGCCAATGACAGAACTGCTTCAAGGTTCTTCAGCATTTTTGCTGGTCAAAGAAGATTTCAGTGGTGCTATTAAGGCTTACCAAGACTTCCAAAAAGCTAGCAAGAAAACAACACTGCGCGGCGGCGTAATGGAAGGTCGTCTGCTCAAAGAGGCAGACGTGAAAGCCCTTGGAGACTTGCCATCTAAGGAACAACTGATGGCTCAAATCGCAGGGGCGCTGAATGCTTTGGCAACCAAGATTGCTGTGGGTGTCAACGAAGTTCCAGCTTCGCTGGGTCGTGGTATTAGGGCTTATTCAGAAAAAGATGGCGCTAGTGCTGATGATGCTGCTGCTTAGGTAGTGGCAAAGAACGGTAGGAAAAATTTAGTTTACATAGGAGTTAATTAATGTCTGCTGCAACTGATCAAATTCTAGAACAACTGAAAACACTATCTCTGCTAGAAGCTGCTGAGTTAGTAAAGCAAATTGAAGAAGCTTTCGGCGTTAGTGCTGCTGCTCCTGCTGGAGGCATGATGATGATGGCTCCTGGTGCAGGTGCTGCTGCGCCTGCTGAAGAAGTAGAAGAGAAAACCGAATTCGACGTAATTCTAGAAGAATATCCAGCCGATAAGAAGATCGCCATTCTGAAGCAGGTGCGGGAACTCACAGGTTTGGGTTTGAAGGAAGCCAAGGACTTGGTAGAATCTACTCCAAAACCAGTTAAGGAAGGCATTGCTAAGGACGCAGCTGAAGAAGCTAAGAAGATATTGGAAGCTGCTGGCGCTAAGGTAACAGTTAAGTAGAGACGTTGCAGGCAACGTCTCTACAGTAGGGTGGGCATTGCCCACCCTATTTAATGTAAATCGGTATCCCAAACACCAATATAAATACGATCGCGCTCATTACGTTCGATCGCAACTTTTAGTTTCCCAGTGTTAAAAGAGTATTTGTTACTGCGGCGCTGATACACTGATCGCAATCCCTGGTTGATGTTGATAAAGCTACGATCACCCAACATTTCCTGCAAAGTTGCTTGCATTTGCTCCAAAGCAACCGATTGAGCAAAAGATACCTCGGTTTGCCGCAACTGTCTTGAATTGCGATCAAATAAATAGCCCAGAGTAATTTGATTAGGCTTTATGTCATATATGTATGCTTGGGTATTAGACCAAATGCCTCTGGAAGTTTGCGTTGGATTGCCCAAGACTGCTTTTACCTCTCTATCAGAGCTGCCAATGGGAAAACCTGGTACGCTGCCCTTGGCAGCATTGCTAGATGAGCTATTTTGGTTCTGTCGATCTGATTGTGGCGTCTCTCTAACTTGTGGCGATCGCAATTGAGTATTCTGTGGCTTTGTTTGCGGCTGTGGTGCAGATATTGGGGGTGCGGGAGAATCAATTGCAGGCGTTGACGGCGCATCAGCAGGTTTGAAAGCTGGATCTGGAGATTTTGGGGGAGATGATTTTGCTATTGATTGCTCTGAGTTAGATGGGGGCGAAGAGTTACGGACACCGACGAGGACAGAGGCAGCAAGCAAACCACCTGCTAGAATCCCCAAAATTAACTTTTTCTGCCAATTTTGTTGAGTAGAGAGCTGATTGCTTGCCAAAGCAGTTTGAGGCGAGTTTACTGGAATAGGCTGGCTAGACGCTTTAACTTGTTTGGGAGAAAGGGCAATCGTTGTCTGAGGTGGAGGCTCTGGAGGGGCTATAGAAGCATCAGACTGTAAGATGTCCTGCAACATTTTTTTAGCAGTGGTGTAGCGATCGCGCGGATGAGACTGAATCGCCTGATCGAGTACTGCGATTAAACGAGGACTAACGTTTTTGGCGTATTGCTGCCAAAGGATATGCCCAGCCTGGAGATCTATCTCCAACTCTTGTGGTAGCTTGCCAGTTAACATATAAACCGCTGTCATTCCCAAACTGTAAAGGTCACTGGTATAGCTTGGACGACCAGCTGCCTGTTCTGGGGACATAAAACCGGGAGTGCCTAATACAATTGAGGGTTTGATTTTGCCTTGGGTATAGCTTACTGTAGTGATCGTTTCCTTTACAGCACCGAAATCAATCAAAATCGGCAAGGCATTTTCGTGGCGCAAGATGATATTGTCCGGCTTGATATCCCGATGAATGATGCCTTCACTATGCAAGTAATCCAGTACTGACAGCAGACTCACCAGAATATTTCTAACAGCAGTTTCACTTAGTACCCCCTTGATTTCTACAAGACTGGTTATGGTTTGACCCTGAATCCATTCCTGGACGAGGTAAAACTGCCCATTTTCGGAAAAATAGGCATAGAGTTTGGGAATTTGGTCGCTGCGATCGCCTAGTTTTTCTAATATCGCCGCTTCACGTGCAAAACGTTGTTGAATCAACTGGTACATCTGCGGGTCATGCGTCATCGGCTTTAGCTGTTTAATTACGCACCGACGACGAGAAGGCAGGTAGGTATCTTCTGCTAGAAAAGTTTCTCCAAACCCACCACCTCCCAGCACCTGGATGATTTGATAGCGACTATTTAGCAGCGTTGTCGTCATGGAGAGTTTACAAGCGGTACCCCCGCAAAGCTTTGAGCCTTACTGTGTCATATACTTTACAATAGCGATCGTCGTGGCGTACCCATCCCAACGACTGAATGAACTGTGTTTTTTGGACGATAGCGTTGCAAGTGCAGATCTACTTCAAGTCGAGTAAGCCCTTTTCTTTCAGCTTCGGATTGAAGCGCATTTGCATTTTTACACCGCGAGATTCTAACTCGGCTAAAATTTCTCCCTCCACTCTACGAGCAGCATTTTTTAATAGTTTGATTTGGCTTAGTTCATCAGTCGCTGCATATTTTGTTTGCTCATCAGCAGTCATAGCTGCTTTAGCATCGATAGCCTGAGTCCATTTCGCTTCTTGGGCAGCATTTCCATCAGGAATTGAGCCATTTTCACTTATCCAAGCATCACGAATATTTTCCAAAATTGTGCGACTAGGACGATCTATAGTTTGCACTTTGAGCCAGTAACACTTTTGAGGTTGGCGTACCAGATGCTGATGGAGGCTAACATAAACATCACGAGAAAAGCCTACATATTGCAGCGATTTATCTCGATCAAAAATGGCAAAAACTCCAACTTTTCCTTGAAATATATCTGGTAATTGTCCATCCGCGTCAATATAAGGAATGTATTCAAGACTAGCAAGGGATGGAATTGTAGTTTCAGTAGTCATTGGTTATTCTCAAAGTTTTTATTATTTGATACGATATACAGCACACAAACGGCTGGGTTTGAAAATTTTAGCTTTAAACATGAAATTAGGCGGCACGTTTATAATTAAGTATTTGTCTGATTCATAGTATTTTTCAAATTCAGCAGGCATTCCTTTTGGTGTTGCGGTGCTGTAGGGAACTGGTTGAAAAAGCAATTCTGCGAACTCAATTTCAGATTGCATTCCTTGACAGATTTGTTGGATAAACGCTTCACTCGTCAATAAACTAAACAAAGTTGCTTCTGCTTCTGGAGCGAGAGTAAAGCTACTATCAAAGTGTTCGATGATTCTCAGGGGCATTTTAGGTACTGGTACTGGTTAACGATCGCGCTCTTTGGATCAGCCTATGGGATTATGCGTTAGCGAAGCTTAACGAATGTTATCGCGCTTCAATACCACTAGCCTATTTCCAGATTAAGAATCGTAAACTTTACAGCGTTGAAAAGCTTATCTTACCCGCACACCAAGTTTTCGATCCCACCGCAATGGTTTTTGGTAAATAGGATAGCCAATTACCACCATAGGATAGCCAATTACCACCAGCGCCACAGACAGGGGCATATTGAGCGCCACACCTTCCGCTTGCACCCCTACTAACTGGCAGCATTAGAGTTTAGGATTTACAGGTAAGGACATTTCGTTTATTTTTGGTTGTTATTGATGGATACATTTAGTAGCGCTCAGGAGTGGTTAACTGTATTTGCCTACATTGGCTTCACACTTTTCATTATGTGGCGCGTTATCGCTACGCAGAAGAAATGAAGGCATTCACCGCTTGAAAAAACTGCAGATAAACTCACCTGGATCTTTTTGTCCAAATGGCACAACAGCCTTGTTTGGTTGAATTTTAACGCGAGCGCGGCAATTGTAAACCTCACTCGGTGTTTTAACTTTATCTACACTAACGCTTGCTGTATATTCCCAATAGTTTTTAGCACTGCGTTTGATACTAAGAATGCAAATTTGATGAGCGTCAAAATTGCGGCATCTGGATGCATCAGCAGGAAGCGCTACTGAGAAAGAGAGTATTAATAGCAGCACAACAGCAACATACTTCATTTGTAATATCAATTGAACTTTGATTAATTTGACAAACATTTTAAATATTACTAGTCATCACCATAATTTCCGATGGATTTTTAGGCGCGGGTGACACTTCCAAAGTCACGACTAATGCTGTTAAGCCAGAATTAGCGGGAATTGGCAGTTTGACAAAAACGTTTCCTTTATGATTAGGATTAAACTGCCCCGCAGGTATTTTTTTACTATCAACTACTGCCCAAAGGTAATAGAATTTGCCTTGCGGCAAAAGGTATGGGTAGAGGCGGGTTTTTCTGACGAATATATTTTCTCACGCAGCTTTTGTTTAAACCCGCCCCTACTTATCGCAAATTTGACAAATTTTTTTGTAATAGCAATCAAAACCCTTGGAATCAGCCGCAAACGGGCGAATATTTGATCACTCCAACTGGGAAAAATAGCAAGAATACCTGCAATGAGTAGCAGAGCGATCGCTACTATTCGGAGTAAACTAGTCCTGCCAACTAACTAGCTGTGACTCCTATTAAACTACCTATGGTGGCAAAACCTACAATTAATCCTGCTACTATTGCTAAAGGTGCATAGCGATGGGACTGAAGCGATCACCCCACTACTACTGGTAAAATAATAGGCAACACGCAGGGTGATAGAACGATTAGCATTCCTCCCAGCACTGCCAGACCAGCTGATATGCTACTCATGTGCCTATCCTAAGAGCGTGCGGATGGTTTGCTCAGTTTTATCATAAGCAGCTTCGCCAATGTGGTCATAGTGCAAAAAGCCTTAGCGATCGGCTAAAAATAGATGAGGACAGTGTTGGTTCTGGTAAGCTTCCCAAGTTTTGTATTCGTTATCTAACCCACCGGATAATTAATCTGGTACTGTTTCACAGATCTTTTGACGTTGTTTGCATCCCGTTCAAACGGAAATTCAGGAGTATGTATTCCCACCACTTGCAATCCTTGCTTAGCATATTCCCGATGCCAACGGGTAATATATGGTAGAGTACGCTGACAGTTGATGCAGGCGAACGTCCAGAATTGCACTAAAACAACTTTACCTTTAAGTTGGGCAACGTCCAGAGCAGGTGAATTAAGCCACTGACTGATGCCTTGAAACTCTGATAATAATTTAGTATTCGGTACAGAAGCAATCGAACTAAAGAAAGCATTAGAAGTAGAAGTTCGACTATCAGCTTGCTGATCCCCGATACTGAGTGCTGCTGTGCCAGCTGCTAGCCCAAAATACCATAGTAACTGCCGTCGCCGCAGTGAATTTATATTCATTGGTGGATTGCCGTAAACGTCTATTCAATTTACGGTGGAAAAGAGCGATTGGATGTTTTATCTATAATTTAAATCCAGCACAGCAGTTGAATCATAATATTTATATCTAAGATTTTCCCGCCTGCGACACCTAGATTTTAAAGGGGAGTTGGGGAGATCGAGCCTGAAAGATATATGGTAAGCAAATAATCAAATAACATAGTAGTTATCTATGAATGCGTCTGTTCCAGCTAAAAAATATCAGCCTCAACTCTCACCAAAACAAGCTATTCCAGCCAAGATATTTCATTGGCTCAATATCATTAGCTTGTTCTTAATGATTACTAGTGGACTACAAATTTACAACGCTAATCCTGTTTTTGGTGGGCGAGGCGGTTGGCAATTCCCACCAATATTTTTACTGGGAGGTTGGCTGGCTGGCGGTAGACATTGGCATTTTGCCGCCATGTGGTTATTTGCGCTTAACTTACTTTGGTATGGTATTTATATTTTGATTTCCCGCCGTTGGAAACATCGGTTTGTCAGTAGCAATGACCTCAAAGCACTGCAAACGAGCCAGAACCAAAAGCGCAAAAATTATGCGTGGCATCGTATAGTTTACACTGCCATCATTCCGATCTTATTGCTGGCTATATTTAGCGGTATTGGAATGTATAAACCAGCCCAATTTTACTGGATAGTAGATTTTTTCGGTAGCTGGGAAGCGTTACGAATAGTTCATTTTACATCAGTGCCGATAGTTGTAATTTTTTCGCTGCTTCACTCTTTACTAGGCTTAAAGATTGGAGGTTCGCGTTTGCTCGAATCAATGTTTTGGTAAAAGTGATTTATGAGTTTAATTCAAGTTCCACGTCGCCGTTTACTACGCCGCCAATTTCTGCAATTGTCTGGACTTTCCAGCATGGGTTTACTTCTGGGAGGGTGTGGCACCCCTCTATTTGAAGATATGGTAGGTAAAGCTTCTGAACCTCTAAATCAAAGTTTTGAAGCTTTATTGTTAAATCCTCAAAAACCAGTTCCGGAATTTCCTGTTAGTGCAATTGAGCCAAAAGAGTTATTAGTTAATACCTTCAACTTTACGCCGCAGATCGATCCGATCACCTTTCGTCTTACAGTTAATGGTGAGGTAGATAATCCCCTAAGTTTAAGTATAAAAGATATCCAGCAAATGCCCTTAACTACAATGACAATTCGTCACGTTTGTGTAGAAGGGTGGGCGGCGATCGTGCAATGGGGTGGTATAAGGCTACGGGATATTATTGCTCTTGCCCAACCTAAAAGCACAGTTGGTTACGTTTATTTCAAGTCAGCTGATGGCTACTATGAAAGCTGGGATATTGCTTCATCTTTGCATCCCCAGACTTTATTGGCATATCAAAAAAATGGACAACCTTTACCAGTTGACAACGGTGCGCCTTTACGCCTAGCTGCGCCAATTAAACTCGGTTACAAGCAGAGTAAATGGGTAACACAAATTATGCTAGTCAATCATCTGTTACCTGCTAAAGGCTATTGGGAGGATCAGGGCTATGAATGGTTTGCTGGACTTTGAAAAGGAGACTGGGGGCTGGAGTTAAAAATCGGGAGAATTGGGAAAAAAGATAAAGGAATTGAAAAATTGGCACTTCTTTCTTCTGCCTTCTTTCTCCTGCCTACTGTAAAATCATGGGGTGCAATCAGCAGTAGTATCTCCCATGCCCAATATCCCCCCTTACACCTGGCATCGTCCCATCGGTCTTGGCTGGGACAAACCCTACACCGTTCGCACTGCTAGCAACCTCGATGATGGCCCTTGGCATGGAATGCCGTTGGGTGGTTTCGGTGCTGGGTGTATTGGTCGTTCCTCACGAGGAGATTTTAACCTTTGGCAAGTTGACGGCGGCGAACATATTTTTCAAAGTATCCCAGCTTGTCAATTCAGCGTTTTTGAACAGTCAGCTAATTCTCCATCCCAAGCCTACGCTTTATGTACCGAAGCGCCAAGCGATCGCACTCTGCAAGCTTGGCAATGGTATCCAGCCAGCAGGGGGGACAAGGAGACAAGGGGACAAGGAGACAAGGGGAGAGGCGATCACTCAATCGCCAATACTGGTACATATCATGCTTTGTATCCTCGCAGTTGGTTTGTTTATGAGCAAGTCTTTCAAACTGAGCTAACTTGCGAACAGTTTTCGCCTATCTTGGCTGAGAATTACCAGGAAACTAGTTATCCAGTAGCGGTGTTTGATTGGACTGCACACAACCCAACTGATGCGCCAATAACGATCGCCATCATGCTAACTTGGCAAAATATGGTCGGCTGGTTTACCAATGCAGTCAAATCTCCGACTGTGCAGTTACGGGATGATGGTAGTCCAGTTTATGAGTATCAACCACGACTGGGAGATAGCAAAGGTAATTTTAATCAACTGGTAGGAGATGCTGAGTATACAGGGTGTGTGTTAGGTAGAGTTGATAGTGGTACCTTAGAAGAAGGGGAAGGACAGTGGTGCATTGCTACGCTGAAACATCCAAGTGTGGAAGTATTTCATCACAGCCGTTGGAACCCAACAAGCACGGGTGAGAATATCTGGCAAAGCTTCGCTGCAAATGGTTCTTTACCCAACCAGGTAGATGAAACACCAGCTTCTGAGGGAGAACAAATAGCAGCAGCTTTAGCTGTCCGCTTCACCCTACAACCCGGTGAAACTCGTACAATTCCCTTCGTTCTCGCCTGGGATTTTCCGGTAACAGAATTTGCGGCTGGTGTCAAGTATTATCGCCGCTACACAGATTTTTTTGGACAAACGGGTAAAAATGCTTTTGCGATCGCTAGCACCGCTTTACAAAAATATCAATTCTGGCAACAGCAGATCCAATCTTGGCAACAACCGATTTTAGAGCGATCAGATTTACCGCCAGAGTTGAAAATGGCTCTATTCAACGAGCTTTACGACCTCACCAGCGGTGTTACTCTTTGGAGTGCAGCCTCAAAGCAAGATCCTATCGGTCAGTTTGCTGTCGTAGAGTGTATTGATTATCGCTGGTACGAAAGCCTAGATGTGCGGCTTTATGGTTCCTTTGCTTTGTTGATGCTGTGGTCGGAACTAGAAAAGTCGGTGATTCGTGCCTTTGCACGAGCAATTCCTAGCAGTGACGATCGCACCCGTGTAATTGGCTATTATTATACCATTGAGGCGGAAAGTCCCCTAGCCGTGCGTAAAGTTGCAGGCGCAACCCCCCACGACTTGGGCGCACCTAACGAACATCCTTGGGAAAAGACAAATTATACCAGCTACCAAGATTGCAACCTGTGGAAAGATTTATCTTGCGATTTTGTCTTGCAACTTTACCGGGACTTTTTGCTGACAGGTGCTGATGATGTGGAATTTTTGGCTGAATGTTGGGATGCTGTTGTACAAACCCTCAACTACCTCAAAACTTTTGACCTTGACGGTGATGGTATTCCAGAAAATTCTGGTGCGCCAGATCAAACTTTTGATGATTGGCGGTTGCAGGGTGTGAGTGCTTATTGTGGCGGCTTATGGTTGGCTGCTTTGGAGGCGGCGATCGCTATAAGTGATGTTTTGTTAACGAACCGCCGGAGGGAAGCGTTGCCGAAGGCGTTAGTCGCCAAGGTCGCCAAGGAGGAAGTTTTGCAGCAAAGGTCTGTTTTTGAGGGTTGGTTGGTACAGTCTAAACCGATATATCAAGAGAAGCTTTGGAATGGGCAATATTATCGGCTGGATAGTGAAAGTGGATCGGATGTGGTGATGGCAGATCAGCTGTGCGGACAGTTTTATGCTCGTCTGCTGAAATTACCCGATATTGTTCCAAGCGATTGTGCTTTGATGGCACTAAGAACTGTGTATGATGCTTGCTTTTTGAAATTCAATGACGGGCGACTCGGTGCTGCTAATGGACTTAAAATCGATGGTTCCCCAGAAAACCCGGATGCAACTCATCCTCTGGAAGTTTGGACGGGAATCAATTTTGGGCTAGCAGCTTTTCTCGTGCAGATGGGAATGAAGGATGAGGCTTTTCGGTTGACTCTAGCTGTAGTGCAGCAAATTTACGACAATGGTCTGCAATTCCGCACTCCAGAGGCAATTACATCTGTTGGCACTTTTCGCGCTAGTTATTACCTGCGGGCGACGGCAATTTGGGCAATTTATGGCGTTTTAAGCGACTTTCATCGGAGTTGATGAGGCTATTGAGCTAAGTTAACTTAGGTTCGCAGTAGTTAGTTGTAATTGATCGAGAGATTCTTCATTATTCAATGGAAGAGAAATTATAAATGTTGTGCCAACTCCGACTTCACTTTCTACTGTAATTTTGCCACCATGTAAATCTACAGCCTTTTTAACAATGGCTAAGCCTAGTCCCGTCCCAGAAATTGTGCCAACATTGCTGGCCCTGTGGAATGAATCAAACAGTTTGGCTCGATCTTTCTCAGGAATGCCAATACCTCGATCTCGAACTTTAAAAACAGCTTCTTCTGGTTCGCAAACTAAGTCAAAATTTACAGTGCAACCTTGGGGTGAATACTTGATTGCATTTGAGAGCAAATTACTAAGGATATGCCGCAGCAGTTTTTCATCCATGTAAACTCTTTCGCATCTACACTGACTAGAATCAGTGTAGTTATTCTGACTGATAAAGGTGATAGTGTGGCTTGTCGTAGTGGTTTGGATCTCATCAACTAAGTCGCGGCAGAATTTAACTAAATCTAGTAAAACTGGGTTGTAATCTAGTTTTCCAGCTTCAGCTTTACCAATTAACAGCACGTCATCCAACAAATTTGTCATGTGCTTGACAGATTTTTGAATGCGCTGGAGATGTTGGAGTTTTTTCTCTTGTGTCCATTTGTGTCCATAATCTTGAATTAACTCAGCCGAAGATAAAATCGTAGTTAAGGGAGTGCGGAACTCGTGGGAAGTCATGGAAACAAAACGAGATTTAAGTTCGCCCAATTGTTTTTCTGTCTCTAGAGCCTTATAAACTTCTTCTTTAGCTGCCTCAGCCACCTGTGCGCGTAATTGCGCCTCTTCTGCCTGCTTGCGATCGGTAATGTCCTCCGCAATACATAGCAAATATTCAGGCTCGTGGCCTTGATTGTAGAGCGGTATTTTTACCGTGTGGAGAATTCTTCTACCCATGCTGTAGCTGTCGATTGACTCTTCAAGAATCTCCTCAAAGCTGCCCCGCTCAAAAGCTTCTCGGTCTTTCTGCTCTAAAAAGTCTGCCTGCTCTTGTGGCAAATAGTCGTGGACTGTTTTCCCAATCGCCTGCTCGGACGTTAACCCAAACATCTTCTCACTAGTTCTATTCCATAGCCTAAATACACCAAAGCTTTCTTCTTGACCATCTTTAACAAAAACGGCTACTGGCAGATGGTCGATCATTGTCTGCAAGAAGTTGCGCGTCTGATGCAGTTCTTCCTCTGCCTGCTTGCGCTTAGTTATATCTTGGACGGTGCCTTCATAGAATAGTAGCTCCCCACTGGGGTCACGGACAGTGCGTACATTCTCCGAAATCCAAATTATCCTGCCGTCTTGGTGATAAATCTGAGACTCAAACTCAAATATGGTGTCGTATTCCTGCATTAGGCGGATGAACTCTTCACGAGTGGCAGGTTCAACGTAGAGTTGAGCCTTGATATCTTTGAGATGCCCGATCAATTCCTCCGGTGACTCGTAGCCATATATGCGTGCCAATGCAGGATTGGCACTGATATACTGCCCTTCTGGGGTGGTTTGAAAGATGCCCTCAGCAGCATTTACAAAGATACTGCGATACTTCTCTTCAGCATACTGCTGGTGTTGTTGGAATACGATCGCTCGCTCCAAAAGCATCAGAGTAACTACACCAAACACCAACCCTACCACTACAAGAGATGCAACAAGATAGTGCAAGCTACTTTGTCCTTGTTGGTATACTTCCCTTGGTAGATCCACCCGCAACAACATAGCAGGCTTACCGTAGATGTCATTTAGTAGGGTATATCCCGCAATAGTCTGTTCGCTCAAAGGGCGAACCAAAATTGCTCTAGGTTTGGATATAGAGGAACGTACTGCCTGGAAGTCAGCAGGCATTTTAGGATCGTTAATCCCAAACATAGTAATAGATGAAAGAGTTGTCTGAGCAACTTTCTTAATGCTATCGGCATCTAAATAGCGTCCGCATATTAATGTTCCACGAATAGGGCCTTTGCCTTGGCTGGTAACAATAGGCAGCGAGGCGATCAGCATCGGACTTGAGGGAAGTAAAAATATTCCATGAAGCGTGCTTTTTACAGTTGGGTGCTGTACTAGGAGGTCATTGGAAGAAAGGTGTTTTTTTATCGCCTCCGGAATCGGTGTGTTTTTCTTAGTTTTCAGATCGAAGCCTGTGCCAAAGACAATTCGACCAGAAGTATTAACGTGCAGCAACAGATTGAGCTTTGAAGTTGAAAGAACTTCTGGAGTAAGATTAGACTTGATAAAGTTTTTGTTGCCATCCTGAACGAATTTGTAGCTATCATCCCACGCTGCCCAATCGGCATAGCGGGAACCAAAGTCTTGTTGTGTTTGAGCAAAAACACTCAAAACTCTCTCAACAGTTTGATGTGTATCTTGTTCCTCTGCTTTTTTTAGGCTATTTAGCAAGATGGTTGAGGAAGTCGCATAAATAGCCCCCAATAGACTAGTAAATGCTAGGCTGACAAAGAGTAATGTTTTCTTCGACAGAGTCATGCGCTTCCCTTGCAATGTGAGGTTTTATTTAGTATTCCCGCCGGAATCCTAAAATTAACAATTTAGGATTTAAGCAAAATACTTCTCGCTTGTTTTGGAGATGGCAAGGGGAAATATTGTAGAGGTTGATGTTTCTAAAGTGTTTTAA
>DATNQH010000017.1:0-28064 GCA_036704105.1 Leptolyngbyaceae cyanobacterium
CGACCCGTTACAGTTTTAGCAGTGTCAATTACCTGCTTGACGGAAAAGCCATTGCCATTACCTAAATTAAAGAAGGTGCTATCGCCACCCTGCAATAGATATTCCACACCCAAAATGTGGGCATCTGCTAAATCCGTGACATGAATGTAATCGCGGATACAAGTACCATCCGGGGTGGGGTAATCAGTGCCGAAAATCGAGACAGATTCACGCTTACCCATCGCCGCCATCAGCACTAGGGGAATTAAATGTGTTTCCGGGTTGTGATCTTCCCCTAATAACCCTGTAGGATCGGCACCAGCGGCGTTGAAGTAGCGAAAACACACAGATTTCAGCCCATAGGCAACATCAAAATCTGCTAAAATTCGCTCAACCATCAATTTAGTCATTCCATAAGGATTAATCGGACTTTGGGGATGGTCTTCAGGAATTGGAACTGTCTTTGGTACGCCGTAGGTAGCACAGGTGGAAGAAAAGACGAAAGACTTCACACTAGCTGCTAGCATCGCTTCTAGTAAAGTCAAAGTGCCGACGACATTGTTGCGGTAGTATTTAATTGGGTCAGTGACTGATTCCCCTACATAAGCATAAGCAGAAAAGTGCATCACTGCGGCGATGTTATGTTTGGCAAATAATTCATCTAGCAGTGGGCGGTCGTTGGTATCACCGACAATTAGCTCTACCTGTAAAACTTGTTCCACTAATTCTCGATGTCCATATACCAAGTTATCGAGGACAACCACGCCGTAGCCAGCGCGTTTTAAGGCAAGTACAGCATGGGAACCAATATATCCGGCTCCGCCAGTAACTAAAATTGTTGGTTTTACAGGCGACATTCTTTTTTCCTTGTGGTCTAACAACCTTTTAATTTAGCTGATGCTGTGGGGGGTTGAATATGGGAGGCACGATTATTTAAACCGATCGCAATATCGTATTAGATGTATTATTGAGCGATCGCATCTATTCCCCGCTCTTTGTTTCTAAACTCTCTCAGTTGAAGATTCAGTTACTGCTTTGCTTTTTGGATGCGGTGAAGATATAGCGGATTCCTATTTTCAGCTTCAATTTTGGCGATCGCATCATCGATAAATATCCTCTTCGATTTTTTGCGTACCTAGATCGTTTAAAAGTAAAACTTATTACCTCCCCTCCTTTTCCACTCTTGAGCTAGAAGACAGACATTGCTGCGATCGCTCTAAGATCGAAAAGTCGATCCAACCCTGTCATGGCTCAAAAATCCCGCTTCTCCAAACTCCTTTCTTACCTGCGTCCCCACTGGAAACAAGCTTCATTAGGCATCTTTGCTCTACTCATAGTTAATGCCATTGGTGTCTACATTCCGTTGTTGATTCGTAACATCATTGACAGATTTCAAGTTACGTTCAGCTTTGAACAGGTTTTGCGTTATGTAGGTTTAATTATTGTCCTTAGCTCTGTCATGTGGATAATCCGCATGGCATCGCGCATTGCTTTATTTGGTACGGGGCGACAGGTAGAATTCGATCTAAAACAAAAGATTTTTCAACACCTGCTGCATCTAGAACCTGCTTATTTTAATGCCAACACGGCTGGGGATTTAATTAGCCGGGCTACAAGTGATGTAGAAAATATTCGACGGTTAGTCGGCTTTGCCGTTTTGAGTTTAGCAAATACCGTCTTTGCTTATGCTCTCACACTGCCAGCAATGTTGGCGATTGATGTGAGATTGACTTTGGCTGCGATCGCAGTTTATCCCTTCATGCTGATTTTAGTACAGCTATTTAGCGATCGCTTGCGCAACGAACAAGCGCAAGTACAGCAAGAACTTTCCCAAGTCAGCGAATTGATTCAGGAAGATATGAGCGGTATCGCCTTGATCAAAATCTACGCCCAAGAAGAAAACGAGCGCCGCGCTTTCCTTAGTTACAATCAGCAGCTATTAGAGGCGAATCTAGAGCTTGCCAAAACGCGGAATACGCTGTTTCCTTTGGTAGGAGGACTTGCTTATATCAGCTTACTGATTCTACTTTGGCTCGGAGCAGGACAGATTGCCAATGGCAGTTTAAGCGTTGGTAACTTTGTCGCCCTGCTGCTGTTTGTCGAAAGGCTGGTTTTCCCCACAGCACTATTAGGTTTCACAATTACTGCTTACCAACGCGGTGAAGTCAGTATTGATCGGGTTGAGTCAATTCTCACAGTTCAAGCGAATATTAAAGATGCCCCTCACGCCATCAGTTTGTCAAAAGAACGAGTGAAAGGGCAGATGATAGCGCGAAATCTCAGTTACACCTATCTAGGCTCCAGTACACCAGCGCTGCAAAATGTCAAGTTTGAGATTCAGCCAGGGGAGACAGTGGCGATTGTCGGGCCTATTGGTTCGGGAAAATCAACTTTGGCGAATGCCTTACCCCGGTTATTGGATATTGAACCCGGACAACTGTTTTTAGATGGCAATGACATTACTCAGATAAAATTATCAGATTTACGCAGTGCGATCGCTTATGTCCCGCAAGATAGTTTTTTATTCAGCACCACAATTAAAAACAATATCCGCTACGGCGATCCGTTAGTCGAACAATCAGAAGTAGAATACTGTGCCAAACAAGCGCAAATTCACGCCGAAATTCTCAATTTCCCACAAGAATATGAAACAATTGTTGGTGAACGTGGTATAACCCTTTCTGGCGGTCAACGACAGCGCACTGCTTTGGCTAGAGCTTTACTGCTTGATGCTCCGGTACTGATTTTAGACGATGCGCTCTCCAGTGTGGACAATCAAACCGCAACGGATATATTGAGAAATCTTTCTTCTGGTACTCAACGCAAAACTGTAATTTTCATCTCCCACCAGTTATCAGCTGCTGCAACAGCTGACCGGATTTTTGTGATGGATTACGGTAAAATCGTCCAATCCGGCACTCATACAGAACTTGTGCAACAATCAGGAATTTACCAAAAGCTGTGGAACCAGCATCAGTTACAAGAAATTCTCAGTTAAGCATCTATCGTTACAAATTCAGTTTTGCCAGTAAAACAGTGATAGAATGATTGCCTCAATACGGTCGGTTCTAGCAGGGAGCAGCTGCTAGAGGTAACGGGGAAAGTTAGGTGAAAATCCTACACTGTCCCGCAGCTGTAAACGGATTTTAGATTTTAGATTTTAGATTTTGGATTGGACAGCCTAATAATCCAAGATCCTAAATCCAAAATCCCAAATCGAGTGAGTCAGAATACCCGCCGATAGTAATAAATTCAAGGAATCTGCGAGGTACAGATGATGTCTAAAATTCAAACACAATCTTCTACACAGTTTTTTCAGTTAAAGCTGCGCTACCTTGTTGCGATCACTGCTATTATTTGGCTGGTATGTTTCAGTTTGCCTCAGCCAGCTTTAGCTCACCATGCCCTTGGTAGTAAAATTCCATCTAACTTTTTTGAAGGGTTTATATCAGGATTAGCTCATCCGTTGATTGGTTTGGATCATTTTGCCTTTGTGGTGGCAATTGGGTTACTCGCGGCTGGGCAAATTCGTGGTGCTTGGCTACCAGCAGGGTTTGTCATTGCAGCAATGGCTGGAACAGGAATTCATTTATTGAAACTAAATCTACCTGCAAATGAAAGCGCGATCGCAATTTCAGTCATTGCCTTTGGTGCTATGTTGGTGGTGCAAAATCGCCCTAATTGGATTGTACTAGCATTTTTGGCAGCGAGCGCAGGTTTGTTTCACGGTTACGCTTATGGGGAAGCGATCGTGGGGGCGCAAATGACTCCATTGCTTGCTTACCTGCTAGGTTTCAGCATAATTCAATATGGCGTTGCTCTAGTTGTTTATGCGATCACAAGTGCAGTCTTGACTACCAACTCTTCCTTACCTTGGCTACGTCTGGCTGGTTTGGCTATCTGTTCGGTTGGAGTTGTTTTCTTGACTTCTTCAATCATGGGTTAGGACAACGGTAAAAACTCATCATCCACCACTGCTGTCAACTCATACGGACACTCTGAGGGAAACATCTCTAATGGCAATCGTGTTTCAGCTTTTGCTTGTTTAACTGCTTCTGAGTAACATTCAGCGAATATACTTTACAAGATAGGGTTGTAGACTAGGGGACTCTTTCAGAGCTTTTTTTATCCGCCTACGATGTTCAATAATGCTGCCTTCCCAACTGCCACTTCTGCGTTCGGGTTGGTATTGCCATTTGAGCAAGTGAAGTAGAACTACAATTAAGTTACTTTCTAGACTTCTTCGCTCATTCCTCCCCACGCCTTCAATTTCCTCGATCAGATTGTCCCAATCGACATTGGCATAGTCTCGGCTGTGCATTTTCTCCACAGCCGTCTCAATCCATTGCAGGTAATCTGTCTCATATAAAGTCATACCATTTTAGATTTTAGATTTTAGATTTTGGATTGTAAAACCCTTGCCAGCAAAGAGTTACAGTAATTCAAATCTTTCATCAATAAAACTAAATGGTATCAACTGATTGCTTTTTAGAGGATTCATATGTAGTTGCTATTGGGCAAGAGAACTATAGATGCCTTTACATTTTAGTTCGTGCAATCTAAGCTGCGGTGTTCAAGGATGTACCTAAAAACCACTCATATCCCTCTCTAAACCTTTGCTTCCCATCGTTTTCTATGATGCTACCGTGAGCCACAATGACTCGCTTAAAATCCCAAGCAAGTACTTTTTGAACTGCTTGTTTAACCTTGTCTGTTTCTTTTGTAGCAAACCGCTCTAGTAACGATGGGCTAAGGTTTTTGTACCCCCCAATGACTCTGGCTGCTAATTGCGTCAGTGGTGGAAAGCTTTCATCGAAATTGAAAGCTGTGTCTGTTAATACTAAGGTGTGACTTTCAAGATGAAAAAAAACACATTCATTCAATAGCGAAAATCCGCTTAAGGTAAAGGTTCTGAATCCATCAAACAATAAATATTCAACTTCATTCAAAAAGCTGTTTTTATCTTCTATTATCCGATCAATATTGAGTTCAGGTCTTTTAGAGTCTAAACCAGGTGCAGCCCAGAAGACAGCTTTTGGGTAAATATCTTTGAAGTTAGACGCGAACAAATAGTGATAAAGATTTGGCGCAATAATATGACTAACATCTCCAATATCATTAAGTTGATCGATTGTTTCGTTATCAACTTGGATCGGAGAGATAACAACTAACTCGCTATTTGCAAGACGAATAACCGTCATTCTTGTACCAACACTAAGTCCAAAATACCTTAATGGTTGTTCGGCAACCCAGATATTTCTGTCAATCTCTCTGAGCATGGTTAATCAAAGCGATCTATACAGTGTGATTAAATTACATCATTCTTCAGAGCGAATATGCTTCGTTGTATTATCAAATACAATAAATGTTCAAAATTTTCTATACATACCGAAGTGCAAATGCTTCAGAATTGACAGAAAAGTAAAATCTAAAGTGGGATACTGCTGCTAATACCCACTCGCATCTCATAGCTATGATTAAGTTATGTGACAAACGGCGAACATCAAGGGTTATTCAGCACCAAATATGGGATTTCAACCGCCACTAATTGGTATTACCACTTCTAGTCAGATGCTTGCAGGCAGTTTCTGTCTGTCGAGATTATATGTCGAGGCTGTACGTTCGGCGGGTGGCATACCTGTTTTGATTCCAGGGGGAGAGCCTGACTCATCTACTATTTTGTCACGGTTGGATGGTTTGATTTTGTCTGGTGGTGGTGATATTGACCCGGAGATCTATAACGGCAAATCTCATGTGACAATTTACAATGTAGATCGAGAGCGCGATCGCTCTGAAATCTCTCTAGCTCAACTGATTTTATCTACGAATATTCCTGTTTTAGGAATTTGTCGCGGTTTAGAAGTGTTGGTGGTAGCTACTGGCGGTAGTCTCATACCCCACTTACCCGATGAAGTTGGTGAAGTTGTGATTCATCGAGCGCATCAGTCCAGCGCCATCGAGCATAGTGTTAAAATAGCTGCAAATAGCCGTCTTGCCGAGATTGTAGGTGCAACTGAGCTAAATGTATTTTCATGGCATCATCAAGCTGCTAGTATTGTACCGCAAGAGTGGAATGTGATAGCACAAGCTGCTGATGGCGTAATTGAAGCACTGGAACACAAACACCATCCTTGGGCGATCGCACTACAATGGCATCCAGAACTTGCCATTCACGATACATTACAACAGCGAATTTTTCAAGCTTTCATCCATGCAGCTAGTATGAAAACAGCTACAAATACAATCTCTGTTAGGAGACACAGCTAGCTGTATACATTTTATTACGAGTCAAATTTTGTTAATTATTGGAATTTAGCAATGTCAAGGCTTACTAAAACACACCTAAACAGTTGTGGGGCAGTGATGATATATCGTCACTGCCCCACAGATAGTATTTGCTATCTATTTGTTTAATTACGCTGGTGTCAAAGCAGGCATCAACACTGTATCGATGATGTGGATAACACCGTTATCAGCAGCAATATCTGGTGTTGCAACTGTAGCATCATTGATTTTGACACCCTTGGAAGCATCAATTTTCACATCTGAACCCTGAACTGTGGTAGCTGACTTCAGCTTCACCACGTCAGCAGCCATTACTTTGCCTGAAACGACATGATATGTCAGAATTTGCTTGAGTTTTGGAATGTCCTTAAGCAACCCTTCTACTGTGCCTTCGGGAAGCTTAGCGAATGCTTCATCAGTAGGAGCAAAAACAGTAAATGGGCCAGCGCCTTTGAGAGTATCTACCAAATTGGCAGCCTTGATTGCAGTAACTAGGGTGCTGAAAGAACCAGCATTAACGGCAGTATCAATAATGTCAGCCACGTATTCACCTAGTTGTGTTTCATCTGTTAACAAATATAAATTAATTTCTCAGAAAAAACATCTACAAATAGGTGGATGCAAATAGCAATAGCAGATTAAATCAGGTTAAGGCTGAAATGTTTATTTAGTGGTTATTTTGGCTGCTAGCTTAAAGGCTAATTAGTATTGTTCTGTTTTGTGTGCTCGCCATCAGAACCTAGAAATGAAAACACTACAATTCTGACTCAACCAGGAACGCAGCAAATATGATAAAAATTGTCATCTTTTTTAAGAATTAACAGCAATTCCTCATCTATAGGAGATTTACGAACAATTTAGGATTGGTATATTAGCGATCGCACTGGGAAAATAAAAAATATGATTCTGACTACAGCCAGTCTTTTAGGAGACAAGCAAATTGTCGATCATCTGGGCATTGTCAGCAGTGAAGCTATACTAGGAGCAAATATTTTTCGGGATTTCTTTGCTAGTATTCGTGATATTGTCGGTGGGCGATCGGCAGGATATGAAAAATCTTTACGAGAAGCGAAGGATACTGCTATGCGCGAAATGGTTCAACAAGCCAAAGCTTTGGGTGCTAATGCCATAATTGGCATCGACATTGATTACGAAACCATCAACAATGGTAATGGTGGCAGTATGCTAATGGTGGCAGTGAGCGGTACAGCCAGTGAGATGCGTATAGGTAGAGACTATAGAGACGTAGCAGTGCTACGTCTGTCTGTACAAAAATAGTATTGGGAATTATCAGCGCTGAAGATCGGCTAGAAGATCGAATTCTTCTACTAGATTGTGATACACCCGTTGGTAGAGCGAGAAAAGCTGTTTATAGGTATTAGAAAGTTTGAGATTTGGTTGGTAGCGCTTGGAGATGCGGATAAGTTTATGCACGTCGGTTAGATCTGCGATCGCACCTACAGCATACATTGCTAGCACAGCCGCGCCAAAACCACTTGCTTCATATACTTCTGGCGTAACTACTTCTTGCCCAAACACATCCGCCATCATCTGCAACCATGCCTGAGAACGGGCAAAACCACCAGAAGCACGAATTTCTCCACCTACTTGAGTTAATTCTTGCACAGCCACATTGACGCTATAAAGAGTAAACAAAATGCCTTCCATCACAGCGCGAATGAAGTGCGATCGCGTATGATGTAGCCCCACACCAAAAAATACACCCCGCGCCTTAGCATTCCAATATGGTGCGCGTTCCCCAGATAAAAACGGCAAACACAGCAATCCTTGCGCCCCTGCTGGTACTTGCAGAGCCGCGTCGATCATAACATCATATCCATCTAGCCCAAGTTGCTTTGCTTGCTCTACTTCCGCTGCACAAAATTCATCTCGCAACCACCGGAAAATGATTCCACCACTATTAATCGAGCCACCAATTAGCCAAAGGTTATCTGTCGAAGCATAACAAAATGTCCTCGCTTGCGGATCGGTAATTGGTGTCTGGCTAAAGGTGCGCACTGCTCCACTAGTGCCAATAGTAATGGCAAACTCACCTGCATTAATTGCGCCTACTCCCAAATTCGCTAACACCCCATCACTTGCACCAATAACAAACGGTGTCTCAGGTGCTAACCCCATTGCCTCGGCGTGTTGCTGCTTGATTCCCCCTAAAATATGGGTAGTTGGCACGAGTTGACTGAGTTGCTCTCTGGTAATTCCTGCTAATGTCAGTGCTTCTTCATCCCAGTCGATCTGCTTTAAATTAAACAAACCTGTAGCAGAAGCAATAGAGTAGTCAACTACATATTCTTCAAATAATTGGTATAAAATATACTCTTTAATTGAGATAAACTTAGCAGCTTGACGAAAGGTATCTGGATCTGATTCCCGCATCCACATTAGCTTGCATAGGGGCGACATCGGATGAATCGGTGTTCCCGTGCGTCGATATATAGTATTTCCAGTTCCACCTTGTTTCAGTTTTTCTGCTTGGCTAACGCTGCGACGATCCGCCCAAATAATGCTGTTGGTTAAAGGCTGGTTTTTAGCATCCATCGCAATTAAGCTATGCATGGCTGTACTAAAGCCAACCGCAGCAATATCCGTCGCACCAGCTGCATCAACTGCATCTCGAATAGCTGCGATCACTGTCGCAAAAATCACCTTGGGATCTTGCTCTGCCCATGTCGGTTGGGGCGCTAAGATACTATATCCGCGATTACCTATGCCTTTAATTGCACCAGAGGATGAAAATACAATTGCTTTGGTGCTGGTAGTGCCAATATCAACGCCGATAAAGTACGTCATAATCTTTCGTAATTCACGGCTAATACGATTTTTGGATTGCTGCAATTAATTATTAGCACTTTCAAAATCCAAAAATTTCAACTTTAAAGTAATACTTGTTGTCAATATATTAACAATAATTAATTTTTATTACTGTATTTATCTGGCAGAAACAAGTTGTGTTTTTTTAACGTAGACGCGAAGCGGCTTGCCGCAGGCTACCGCCAAGACGCGAAGAGCGCGAAGTTAAGAGAAACAAAGGGCGATCGCGAATGATTTAGGAGTGTTATATAAACCTTTATGAAGTTTTATCGAAATTATCGTACCATACCTGTAGTTTAATTTTGACTAAGTTGAGTAATGTTTGCTAATAGTTAGAATTAACTGTTTATTTTTATCTTTTAAATTGTCACTTTTGATGACTGGATTGATAATGTTGTACCGCAAACTACTAAGTAAACGGCAAAAATTCAAACATAAAATTGGATTTTGGCGACGATTTAGTATTATTGTTGCTCTTTCTTTGACTATCATCTTGACTAGCGCGATCATAATGGCACAGCAGCCAGTTACTCTTAACTTGTTGATGCTTGCGCCGGATGTCCAACCTTTTAGGCAAGGGATGGTTAAGGATTTTGAAGCTAAAAATCCTGGCATTCGGATCAATATTGTTGAAGGTCCGAATGCTGCAAATTTGGTAGAAGATCTTTATAGTTCAGCTTTTTTGTTGAGTGATTCGCCATACGATCTAGTTTTGATGGATGTTATTTGGGTATCCAAGTTTGCTGCTGCTGGGTGGTTATTAGACCTGACAAACCGCGTTACTAAAGAGGAGTTAGCGGCATTTACACCCCAGGATGTGGAAGGAGGACGCTATGAAGATAAGTTGTATCGAATGCCAATCCGTTCGGATGTAGGAGTCTTTTACTACCGAGAAGATTTGCTTAAAGCAGGAGGTTTTAAGCCACCAGAAACATTTCAAGATTTGCTGAAAATTTCACAAGCTTTGCAACAACAAAAAAAAGTTGATTGGGGTTATGTTTGGCAAGGGCGACAATATGAAGGGCTAGCGGCAATGTTTGTCGAAGTTCTGGCAGGATATGGGGGATTTTGGGTGAATCCCGACACGCTAGAAGTTGGGCTAGATCGACCAGAGACGTTAAAAGCGATCGCCTTTCTGCAAGAAACTATTCAAAAGGGTATTTCTCCCTCTGGGGTGACAACTTACATTGAAGAAGATACTAGACGTTTATTTCAAAGCGGTCAAGTAGCGTTTTTACGCAGCTGGCCTTATGTTTGGCCTCTAGCCAATCAAGGCGATTCACCTATCAAAGGTAAGATAGGGATTAAACCGATGGTTCATGCCCCTGGAAAGAGTGGCGGGGCTTGCTTAGGTGGTTGGGGTTTGGGAATTGCCAAATCTTCTAGACATTCAGATTCAGCTTGGAAAGCAATTCAATACTTTACTAGCAAAGAAGCGCAGCGTAACTTCATTTTAACGGGAGGATACGTACCCAGTCGGCGTGAATTGTTTACAGACCCAGAAATTGTGGCTAAATACCCTCACTTCCCACAGTTACTTGAAGTGTCGCAAAATGCAGTTTTACGTCCGCCAATTCCTCAATACGCCCAAGTTTCAGATATTCTGCAACGTTATCTGAGTGCAGCTTTTACCGGAAGGATGAGTGCCGAACAAGCAATGAAAGGGGCGGCTGGGGAAACTCGTAACATACTAAGCCAAATAAAAAAAGTTCAGGCACAACAGAATCACCAAAAGGTAGTAATGAGGTAATAAATAATGCTGAATGCTGAATGCTGAATGCTGAATCAATCTAATTCATAATTCATAATTCATAATTCTTCCCCAATTACCAATGAAACCAGACACAATACAGCGACGAGAACAGAGAACCGGATGGACGTTGATATTACCAGCTTTAATTGTGCTGCTGCTAGTGTATGCTTATCCAATCTTGCGGGCTTTTTGGTTAAGCGTATATACCCAAAACCTAGGTACGGAACTACAACGGGTTTTCTCCGGTTTTAGTAATTATCAGCGGATGGCAAATGATGGGCGCTTTTGGCAGAGTTTGGGGAATACAACAATCTTTACTACTGCCTCTGTGCTGTTGGAATTAATTTTGGGAATTGGTGTAGCACTGATACTAAATCAATCTTTTAGAGGACGTGGTATCGTCCGGACAATCACCCTTATTCCTTGGGCTTTGCCAACTGCAATTATGGGAGTTGCTTGGGCGTGGATTTTTAACGATCAATACGGTGTAGTTAACGATATCCTCCGCCGCTTGGGATTGATTGACACTGGTATCAGTTGGCTGGGAGATCCAACCTTGGCAACAATCGCAGTAATTTTTGCAGATGTATGGAAGACTACACCATTTATTGCTTTATTGTTGTTAGCAGGATTACAGTCAATTTCTCACGACCTCTACGAAGCCCATTCGCTTGACGGTGCTACTCCTTGGCAAAGCTTCTGGAAAATTACCGTACCGCTGCTGATGCCACAAATTGTGATTGCTTTGTTGTTTCGGTTCGCGCAGGCATTCGCCATCTTCGATTTAATTCAAGTGATGACTGGCGGTGGCCCAGGTGGGGCGACGGAAACAGTTTCTATATATATATATAGTACAGTCATGCGTTACTTAGATTTTGGCTATGGTTCGGCGCTGATCGTGGTGACATTTTTGATTTTAGTAGCAGCTGTGGCGATCGCTGCTTTCTTTTTATCTAGATCGCGGGCTAATGCCGCAGGAGTACGTTAAATTATGGCTATTGCACAACGAGCGTCACAGACATCAACTTTCAAGTGGCAGAAAATTCTTTTACCGATTGCCGCGATCGCAGTCGTGATATTTTTCCTAGGCCCAATTCTGTGGCAGGTATTAACTTCAGTCAAAGTGAATCGTGATATTTCTGCGATTCCCACTATATATATACCCAGACAAATCACTTTAGAGCATTACTTATCTCTATTCACTCGTCGCCCATTTGGATTATACATCTTAAATAGCGCCTTTGTTTCCTTTACTTCCACACTACTGTGCTTGGCATTAGGTACACCCGCTGCTTACGCCTTGGCAAGAGTGCAACTGATGGGCAAGAGAATCATTATTGCCAGTATCTTAATTGTCACCTTGTTTCCAGCAGTGCTGCTATTTCTGGGATTGTTAGAAATCGTCCAATCTCTCAATTTAGCCAATAACTTTCTAGCTCTGATTATTCCTTACACTGCGATTAATCTACCGCTAACAATTCTGGTTATGCGCAGTTTCTTTGAACAGCTGCCGAAAGATTTAGAAGATTCAGCCAGAGTTGATGGCTATAACACCTATCAAATGCTACTTCAGATTTTGCTACCGATGACCGTTCCTGCATTAGTGACAACAGGAATTCTCACCTTTATTTCTGCTTGGAACGAGTTCATTTTTGCCCTGACATTTATATCACGCGAATCAATGAAAACGATTCCGGTAGCAACTGCACAGTTGAGCGGTGCTTCCGTATTTGAAATTCCTTATGGCCCAATTGCCGCTGCTACTATTTTGGGAACATTGCCCTTAGTTTTACTCGTTTTGTTCTTCCAGCGCAAGATCGTCCAAGGTCTTACTGCTGGTGCTGTTAAAGGCTAAAGAAAGGATGAAGGATGTACGCGAAGCGTTGCCGAAGGCTAGGCTAAAGGCTGAAGTTGAATCCTTCATACTTCACACTTTCTCCATACAGACGTAGCACTGCTACGTCTCTACTCATACTTCACACTTCACACTTCATACTTCATCCTTTTTTAAAATTATGGCAAGACTCGAACTGAGAAACTTAAATAAAACTTATACTCCTAAAGTTGTCCCGGTTAAAGACATTAGCTTGACTGTAGAAGATGGTGAATTTCTCACCTTACTTGGCCCTTCTGGATGTGGGAAATCTACAACACTACGGATGATTGCGGGGTTGGAGGAACCTACACGCGGTCACATTTTACTTGGAGGTAAGGATATCACTTATATGCAACCGCGCGATCGCAATATGGCGATGGTGTTCCAAAGCTACGCACTATATCCCCACATGACTGTGTATGAAAACCTCGCTTCTGGACTCAAACTCAAAGGCGTTCCAGCCGCAGAGATTAAACAGCGAGTCGCAGAAGTAGCGCAACTTTTGGGATTAGAAGAATTAATCCATCGCAAGCCGGGACAAATGTCTGGAGGACAAAGACAGCGGGTTGCTGTCGGTCGTGCTTTGGTGCGTCAAGCTGATGTATTTTTGTTGGATGAACCGCTGAGTAACTTAGATGCATTGCTGCGCGAACGAGTCCGGGCGGAACTCAAACAACTGTTCGCCGCCCAAAAAGCCCCGGTGGTTTATGTCACCCACGACCAAACAGAAGCAATGACGCTTTCTACTCAAGTGGCGTTGCTGAACGACGGCTACCTTCAGCAACTCGATCCGCCTGATCGCATTTATAATCATCCTGCTAATTTATTTGTAGCAGGTTTTGTTGGTAGTCCCCAAATGAATCTGCTTACCCTACCCTGTCAAGGACGGTATGCAATGTTGGGTGACTTCCAAATACCTCTGCCGCAGATACCCACAGTCCCGCCGCAAATTATTCTGGGTATCCGTCCCGAAAACTTGCAAATTGCCTCTTCAGGAGATACACAAACAATTAAAGGAAAAGTGTTTCTGGTGGAAAACTTGGGTATGCACAATTTGGTCAGCGTGCAGGTTAAAAGTTCCCATACCCCAGCGCTAACAGTACGTGCTTTGTTACCTCCAGACCAAATTTCGAGTAACGAAGAAATTTCATTAGTTCTACCGCCCCAGAACCTCCACTGGTTTGATGTTAAATCAGGGGATGCATTGATTCGGCAGCAGATGGTAGGAGTGAGGGGCTAATAATAGTTATGAGTTTTAGGTTCTGAGTTTTGAGTTACGACTTATTCAATTTAAAACTCATAATTCAAAATTCCAAACTATTTCTTACCACCACCTACTAAATATTTCTCTAATAGCCAAGAATTAATTAGTTGACTTTGAGCATAAGTGAAAGAGCTTGTAATAAGATAGGATCTTGCTCCCACAAGATCGAGCCATCACTCAAGAGTGCAAACTGATAGCCTTTTCTACCTAATTTTCCAGACTTCTCCAGGTATCCTATTTGAGCTAATTGGTAATCCTAACGAACGAGCATCTACCTACAGCTTTGCTTCTTAAGAAGTCAAACAAACCAGTTTTCGCATAGATGGAATCATGGTTCCTCCCATCTATGCTACTGACTTGCCTATATTTTTTGTAGAAATTCAAGGGTATAAAGATACAAAGAATGTACTTTACTCCAGCTTCTTCAGCCAAATATTCCTCTATCTCCACGACTACCAACCTAGAAATGACTGGCAAGCTATCCTAATTTTTACTAAGCGTAGTTTAGATCCAGGTTTACCCAGACAATACCAGGATGCCAATAGTTCACGGTTTGGAAGAATTTATTTAGATGAATTAAGCCAAAGAGAAGAATTGTCTATAGGATTAAGCTTGTTGCAACTCATTGGTTTGAAAAAAGACATTGTACCAATCAAAGCGAGGCAGTTAATCCAGAGGGCTAGACAAGAAGCAACAGATGTGATCCATGAAGGAAAAATTTTAGAATTGATAGAAACGATCTTTGTTTACAAGTTTTCAGACAAAAGCCGTCAGGAGATTGAGGAAATGCTGGGATTGAACGAATTGAAACAAACTAAGGTTTATCAAGAAGCACTCGAAGAAGGTCGTCAAGAAGGTCGTCAAGAGGGTCGTCAAGAGGGTAAGTTAGCAGCGGTACCTTTGCTGCTGAAAACAGGGATGAGCGTCGAGCAAATTGCCCACGAGTTGGGTGTGGATATTGAAGCAGTTAGACAAGTGGCATCAAATCGGTCACAGAATTAAAGCCGATATGATTCCTTAACCTGGATAGTGATTTGCACAGCATTTATAGATGAATTTATTGAAGTGCGATAACTTCGTTCAGCTTTGCTAACGCACCTCACCCTAAGATGAAAACTGCCTACAAAAGGATGTGGGGAAACACAAGATAAAAGGTAATTGGTAATTAGTAATAGCTGTCACCAACTACCAATTACCACTGTTCAAGTTTAACGCTCCAATAAATTTAGAATTCTTTGGAGTGTCAATTCCACCCAATCTGGACGATTGTTGAGTTCGTAGCCTAAAGCAGTTACGGCTTTTTCTAAAAGATAAGCATCTAGCAGTACTTGCAGTTCCGCTCTTGTCTTGGGTAAGAAAGTGTCATTGCTTGCAGTTTCTAGATAGGCTTTGAGGAAAGTAGCGCTTACCCAACCATACCAAAACCTACTCCAAGCATCCATTACGGGGAAATGTTCAGAGCGGTGCATCCCACTTTCTATTTCATCGTGTAGCGCTTGGGTGACAGCATAGTTGAAAGATAGCAGCATTGATGCTACGTCTCGCAAAGGCGATCGCTTGATCCGCCGTTCGCTCAAAGGACGACTTGGTTCTCCTTCAAAGTCAACAACGATGAAGTCCTTACCAGTATAAAGCACTTGCGCCAAATGGTAGTCTCCGTGACAACGAGTACGCTTAGCAGTAATTTTATGGTCTAAGACTAAGCGGAAGCGTCCGAGAATATCTGCTTGGCGTTGCAAGACAGCTTGAGCCAGATCTTGGCTGGCGCTTGGCAGCGTGTTTAAGCGCTCCTTTAATAACAGGAATACTTGCCCCGTGAGGTTGCGGGCATATTGGTAGATTGATCGCTGGTAAAGCGATGAAAACGGTTCTGGGGCAAAGCCGGAATTCTCTGAATCGCTTGCTAAGGCAATATGTAGCTCAGCTGTAGATTGACCTAATAGTTGAGCGCTAGCTAGGTAGGAACCAATGGTTTGAGCTGCTAATTCGGGAAGATCCTGCTGCTGCAAATCTAATAAAGAACCTGATGGTTCAGGTACTTCGCTAATTTCTGTTTGCTTCACCGATACACGATCAAAGTAATCACGTAAACTATCAAGGGTATAATCCCAGCCACTGCGGGTATCTGGAATGAATTCTTGCAATATTCCCACTGTCATGGATACGGGTGTATTGCCCGTTCCTACTCGGTGGCGGTACTCCATAGCCCCAGCTAGGGTGGCAAAATGTTGCTGTGGCAATCCGAGTTTAGTTGCTCTCTCGCTCAAGAAACGGCGAATTTCCAAATCGGGGTTAATGCCTGAATCTAGTTTGCGGAAGAGTTTGAGCAGCAGGCGATTTTGTGGCGCAGATCCACCAGCTGTCAAATCGCCATAAACCACAGTATTATTGTTTGATGTATGATTGCTGTGTTCCTCCTTCAAAGTAGTTGGGTAAAGCTCGGTTGGGTTGAGGGGAAATAGATTAGTTGCTGTAGTAACTAATTCTCCTGTCATTCCTCGGTAGGAGCGGTTGTGAGCGATCGCATCTAGTAGCGAAGTCAGAAAATCTTTGTCTGCGATCGCATCGAATAAAACCCCAACTTCGTCTTTGCCTTTAACTTGAAGACGAGTTACTACAGTTTGAACGCTTTCTGCTAAAAGGTGCATTGCTGGCTCACCCTCTGCATACGCTAGCAGCAGTAGATAAGTTTCGGATTCAGCCTGGATATAATCCACTTGCAACGAAATCATCACTGCTTCACTGTCTTTGTAGGGCAGCAAAATCGCTTCACTAATTTGTGTGGATTGGATCGTCTTAGCTTTGCCGCTAAACCAGTGACAGGTAGAAAGGTAATTCGGCAATATAGATTCCAGACTTGCTTTCATCTCTCGCCCTGAAAAAACATTCTGCCACTTACCATTGACAACCAAAGTTGGCATCTGTGTTTGGGGTATAGGCGGCTGAGTGAAGCTAGGTTGAAGTTGTAGGGTAAACCAGTAAAACGAGTGAGGTGCTAGGCTGAGGAAGTAGGGTGATTCTCCAATGGCTGGGAACTCAGTGCGACCAAAAATCTCCACTGGTATCATTCCCTTGCAGGCTGACAAGTCTAATTCAACAGTTTGGACGAAGCGGGATAAATTCGCTACTACCAAGATGTATTCTTCTTGGTAGGTACGAGTGAAGGCAAGGACTTTGCGGTTATTTGGGTGTAATAACTCAAAACTGCCTCGTCCAAATGCTTGAAAACGTTTACGAGTAGCAAGCAGACGTTTCATCCAATACCAAAGGGAATTGTGGTTAGCCCTTTGTGTCTCAACGTTGATTGCTGCAAAGTGATATTCAGAGTCAACAATTGCGGGTAAATACAACCGCTGAGGATTGGCACGACTAAAGCCAGCGTTGCGGTCAGAACTCCACTGCATCGGCGTGCGCACGCCATTGCGATCGCCCACATAAACGTTGTCTCCCATCCCAATTTCATCCCCGTAGTAAAGCACCGGGGTTCCAGGCAGAGATAACAGCAGACCGTTGAGCAACTCGATTTGGCTGCGATCATTTCCCAGTAAGGGAGCTAAGCGGCGGCGAATACCCAAGTTAAGTCTCATGTCCGGGTCTTGAGCATAAACCCGATACATATAATCCCTGTCCTCATCTGTAACCATTTCCAGCGTCAGTTCGTCATGGTTACGCAAGAACAAGCCCCATTGACAGTTATCTGGAATGGTAGGAGTTTGCTGGAGAATATCGTTGATGGGGAAGTTATCTTCCATCCGCAATGCCATAAACAAGCGTGGCATTAAGGGAAAATGGAAGTTCATGTGACACTCATCCCCATCCCCATAATACGCCGCAGCATCTTCAGGCCATTGATTCGCCTCGGCTAGCAACATTATATTGGGGAATTTTGCATCTACTTGCGCTCTGAGCTGCTTAAGAAAATCGTGGGTTTGGGGTAAGTTCTCGCAATTTGTCCCTTCTCGCTCGTATAAATACGGCACCGCGTCCATGCGTAAGCCATCGACTCCCATCTTTAACCAAAAATCAAGCACGTCGAAGACTGCTTGACGCACTGCTGGATTATCGTAGTTCAAATCTGGCTGATGGGAGTAAAAGCGATGCCAGTAATAAGCTTTGGCAACTGGATCCCAAGCCCAGTTAGAAGTTTCAAAATCTTGAAAAATAATTCGCGCTTCAGTGTATTTTTCCGGCGTGTCGCTCCAAACGTAAAAATCTCGCTCAGGACTACCTAATGGTGCTTTACGCGCTCTTTGAAACCAAGGATGCTGATCGGATGTATGGTTAACAATTAACTCAATAATCACCCGAATGCCTCTTTGATGGGCAGCTTCTAAGAACTGCTTAAAATCTTCCAATGTGCCATAAATCGAGTTGACACTGGTGTAGTCAGAAATATCATAGCCATCATCTCTCAGGGGAGAGGGAAAGAACGGCAGCACCCAAAGTGCGGTTACTCCCAAATCTTGTAAATAATCAAGTTTTTCTGTCAATCCGCGAAAGTCGCCAATTCCATCACCATTACTATCTGCAAAGGCACGCACAGGCACTTCGTAAATGACGGCATCCTTAAACCAAAGTGGATCGTTGTTTAATATTGGGCGTTGCATTTTCTTCCCGTCTAATTCCCTTAGCGATTGTATAAACTTATTGGCTCCGTTTCGATTTTGCCAATTGTCTATAGGCTGAAAGTTGAGTTAGCTGATATACCTTCTACCTAGAGTTATATGAAAATCTTTGTAGTTAAAAGTTATTGTTGAGCTTTCATTTAAATCGCCAAAATCTATATGACTTTTCAACGGGCAAGTGGTATCTTGTTACACCCAACCTGTCTGCCAAGCCGATTTGGGATTGGCGATCTTGGAAAATCGGCTTACGAGTTTGTGGATTTCTTAGCCAGAAGCGGTCAAAAGTTATGGCAAGTTCTGCCGTTGGGTCCAACTGGCTACGAACATTCGCCCTACACCATGAACTTTAGCGCCTTTGCTGGGAATCCTCTACTCATCAGTCTCGATTCATTAGCAGAATCAGGTTTATTAAATTCTGATGAACTGAAGCCGCTCAATGGTGACATAGAACCAGATCGCGTTAACTTTGATCGCGTCATCCCCCATAAGACTCAATTTCTCAAACTTGCTTATGATCGGTTCCAAAAATCTTTAACTAACCAACAGAACGCGGAATTTGAGCAGTTTTGTCAAGAGCAAAAGGATTGGCTCGATGACTATGTTCTATTTATGGCATTACTTGAAGCTAATTCTGGTAAAGATTGGAATCAATGGGAAAAAGCGATCGCGCGTCGAGAACCAGAAGCTTTAAAAGCTGCATCTGAAGCATTACAAGACAGCATCAACTATCACAAGTTCTTGCAGTTTACGTTTTTTGAGCAATGGAAAAAGTTACGCGCCTACGCTAATAATAAAAATATTCAAATTATTGGCGATATTTCGATCTATGTTTGTCACAATAGCGCCGAAGTTTGGACAAATCCAGATATCTTCAAGTTAGATCCAGAAACTCTTTCACCTGCATATATCGCGGGTGTTCCCCCTGACTACTTTAGTGCCACCGGACAATTATGGGGCAATCCAGTATATAACTGGGGGCAATTGCAGAAAACTAACTTTGCTTGGTGGATTAAGCGATTTCAGGCGACACTGCAATATGTGGATATCGTTCGAGTTGACCACTTTCGCGGATTTGAAGCTTACTGGCAAGTCCCAGCCGGAGAAGAAACTGCAATTAATGGTGAGTGGATACTAGCACCGGGAGCAGAATTCTTTGAAACTTTGCGTAATGCTCTAGGAAGTCTACCAATTATGGCAGAGGATTTAGGGATAATTACACCAGAAGTTGAAGAATTGCGCGATCGCTTTGAATTCCCAGGAATGCGGATCCTAATGTTTGCCTTCAGCGAAGGTTCTTCTAATCCTTACTTGCCGCACCACTATGTCAAAAATTGCGTAGTTTATCCTGGCACTCACGACAATGATACAACCTTGGGTTGGTGGATGAAAGCAAGTAGCGAAGAAAAGCAGTTTTTGGCTAAATATCTCGGTTATCAGTCACCCGAACAAATCGAGGAAATTAATTGGCTACTCATCCGCACGGCTTTAGCTTCAGTTGGAGATCTTGCGATCCTTCCCCTGCAAGATCTTTTAGATTTGGGCGATCGCGGTAGAATGAACGATCCTAGTAAAGTTGCTGGTAACTGGCGCTGGCGCTACAACAACTCAGAAATTCTCACCCAGGAATTGAGCGATCGCATCAATAACCTTACTCAACTTTACAGTCGATAAACACGAAAGCAGTTCTTGAGCAGAGGTGACTGGGTTAGCTGGGCGAGACACCAAAATAACTCGTAAGTAGGGGCGCATAAGCCTTGTAACTGTAATCGTAAGTCGTAAGTGAAACAGCTGCTGTTTATAAATTGCAGGTTTTATAAATAGTCTTGAAACTACCCTCTTACTTACGACTTACGGCTTAATTTATATAGTTGCCAATAGCAGATTTCGAGCAGGTAAACACAACAGCAATAGAAAAAGCATTGTGATTGAAATAACGGACTAATCAGTAATAGTATGCATCGAAAATTTCCTTATAGTCGCTATCTGAGACAAGAAAGTATTAATACAATTGCTCTTTGTCAAAATAATTCTAATTAACTAGATTAATTATTTTAGTAATTGAGCGCACAATTTTTTTTAATAAAAGCAGATATTTTGGGAAAACATAGTTTCTATCTCAAGGTAGTAGAACTATAAATAAGTTTAGATTACTGTGAAAATAAACTACTATTTGAGTTGGAGTATGTAAAAAAATAGACAAGGCTTGATGCATTCTGTAAGTTAGTATCTCAATTGCTGTCCTCAAACAAGCGCAGGATGATTAACATTAATACAATCAAATGTAGCAATGACTGGAGCGAAACCTAAGCCAGTCAGAAAGTCAAAACACAACTTACTCGATTTGCTAGCTCCTGATAGGATTAGGGAACAGCAGCAATTGCGCATTGTGAGTGCCAAGTGATTATGTCTCAACAAAGCTCTTTACTTGAGAAAGGATTATAGCGGTTCAAGCTTTAACTTCAGCTATTTCACCCTCAAAATCATTCTAATGGCGGGTGAAAAAAAATTTCTCTTGCCAAATAATCTTAGCTCAACGGCGTCATTAAGTTTTTTTGCAACCAAAGTTTTTTACCTATAGATTAATCTATGTACGTCGCACTCTGGCCAGGTAATGTTTATCCCCTAGGTTCCACTTGGGATGGGAAAGGTACAAACTTCGCTTTGTACTCGGAAAATGCAACAGGTGTGGAGCTTTGTTTATTTGATAGAGACGATAAAGAGACACGCCTGTCTCTGACTGAAGTTAGTAACTTCGTTTGGCACGGCTATGTGCCAGGAATAGGGCCAGGTCAACGTTACGGATATCGAGTGCATGGTCCTTACGCACCGGATGAGGGGCATCGCTTTAACCCCAACAAACTTTTAATCGATCCCTATGCCAAAGCAATTGATAGCGAAGTAGGTACTGGTCCAGAACTCTTTAGCTACTCATGGGATGCACCGGAAGGAGATCTATCTTTTTCTGACTTAGATGATGCTCATTTAGTTCCCAAATCGGTTGTTATCGATGAGTCTTTTGATTGGGGTGATGACAAACTGCTGCGAACTCCTTGGCACGAAACGGTTATTTATGAAACCCATGTCAAGGGTTTCACCAAGCTGCATCCCGATATTCCGGAAGAACTGCGGGGAACTTATGCTGGAATGGGACATTCTGCGGCAATAGAACATCTCCAAAGGTTGGGGATCACAGCAGTAGAACTGATGCCGATTCATCACTTTTTGTCTCAACCGGGACATTTGGTAGATAAGGGTCTTAAAAATTACTGGGGTTACGATTCGATCAACTATTTAGCTCCTTACTCCGGCTATAGTTCCAGTGGCACTCTAGGAGAGCAGGTTAACGAATTCAAGGAGATGGTCAAGGCGCTGCATCGTGCCGGAATAGAGGTAATTCTGGATGTTGTCTATAACCACACCGGAGAAGGCAATCATAATGGTCCTACTATAAGTCTACGCGGCATCGACAATTCCGTTTACTACCGTCTGGTAGAAGACAATCCGCGTTACTACATGGACTATACAGGCTGTGGCAATTCTCTAAACGTGCGCCATTCGCAAGTCTTGAAGTTAATCATGGATAGCTTGCGCTATTGGGTGACAGAGATGCATATCGATGGCTTCCGCTTCGATTTGGCTTCAGCACTGGCGCGAGAACTATATGAAGTTGATAGTCTGGCGGCTTTCTTTGACATCATTCACCAAGACCCAACCCTAGCAGGTGTGAAACTGATTGCCGAACCTTGGGACATTGGAGAAGGTGGCTATCAAGTAGGTAACTTCCCGGTACTTTGGTCTGAGTGGAATGGTAAGTATCGTGATACAGTGCGGGACTTCTGGCGCGGTCAGGAGAGTGGGTTAGGGGAATTTGCTTACCGTTTCACTGGTAGCCCTGACTTATATTTTCAGCAGAATGGGCGGCGACCTAATGCGAGTATCAATTTCGTCACTGCTCACGATGGTTTTACTCTGAATGACCTGGTGAGCTATAACGACAAACACAATGAGGCGAACGGGGAAAATAGCCAGGACGGTGAAAGCCATAACCGCTCTTGGAATTGCGGGGTTGAAGGTGAAACCGACGACCCACAAGTGTTGCAGTTACGGGAGCAGCAACGGCGAAACTTTCTTGTCACCCTGATATTATCCCAAGGCATCCCGATGTTGCTGGGAGGGGATGAAATGGGGCGATCGCAAAAGGGGAACAATAATGGCTACTGCCAAGATTCGGAGATTTCCTGGTTCGATTGGGAGTTAGTTTCTGGCAATCAGGATCTGTTGGATTTTACCCGCGAGTTAATTTATCTCCGTCGTCAGCATCCGGTATTTCGGCGGCGTAAGTGGTTCCAAGGTCGAGCAATTCATGGAGCAGGTATCAGCGATATCGCTTGGTTTAATCCCGACGGCAGCCATATGACTGACGAGCAGTGGGAAATTGGTTATGCCAAGTCGATTGGAGTTTTCTTAGATGGAAACCAAATTCCCAGCCCAGGACCCCAAGGACAGCGCATCAGCGATGATAGTTTTCTCCTGTTCTTTAACGCCCACTATGAAACGATGGAGTTTACTCTGCCAAGTGAGCTAGAGGAAAAACAGTGGTCGAAAGTGATTGACACCAAGGAGCCGCGCTTCGTCCAAGAAGAGATTGTGTTTACCAAAGGTCAAGCAGTGCCAGTGACAGAGCGATCTCTGGTGGTACTACGTTGTTTAGTTTAAGCAGATGAAGTTGGGAAAGCTGAATCTCGCCCAATTTCGCCCAATCTCGCGGTTGGGGCTAAAAATAGTTAATCGTAATGAAATGGTTTTTAACTTAAAACTTAAAATTCATAACTATTTGTAGCCTCTCGCCTTTTGCCTTACCCCTCTCGCCTCACTCCTTACTCAAAACAAGATATGAAAATAGGCGCTCATTATTTAAGTGACGGTCGTTGTGAGTTTTCCGTTTGGGCACCCAACTTAGAAGCTGTAGCAGTACAAATTGTCTCGCCCCAGGAACAGCTGCTGCCAATGCAAAAAGATGAGTGGGGGTACTGGAAAACAACAGCCCAAGGCGTTGAACCAGGAACGCTTTATTTTTATCAACTCAATGGGGATAATAGACCAGATCCCGCCTCGCACTTCCAACCCAAGGACGTACATGAAGCTTCCTCTGTTGTGGATCACAGCCAAATGCAGTGGAGTGATGCCAACTGGTCTGGTATTCCTCTAGAGGAAATGATTATCTATGAATTGCACGTGGGCACTTTCACCCCAGAAGGTACCTTCGAGGCAATTATTCCCCGACTCAAGGATTTAAAAGAGTTAGGGGTAAATGCGATCGAGATTATGCCAGTGGCGCAATTTCCAGGCGATCGCAATTGGGGTTATGACGGTGTTTATCCTTTTGCCGTGCAGAATTCCTACGGTGGCCCCGCAGGCTTAAAAAAACTCATTGATGCTGCTCACCAACAGGGAATTTCAGTAATTCTGGATGTAGTTTACAACCACTTTGGCCCAGAAGGAAACTATACCAGTCAGTATGGCCCCTACATGACTGAAACTTACAAAACTCCTTGGGGCATGGCAATGAATTTTGATGATGCCCGCAGCGACGGTGTGCGTAACTACTTTTTTGAAAATGCTCTTTACTGGTTCCAAAATTATCACTTTGATGCCCTGCGTTTAGATGCCATTCACGCGATTTATGACCTAGGGGCAAAACACTTCTTACAAGAATTGGCAGAGAAAGTTGCTGCTCTTTCCAAGTCTATAGGTAGAAAGCTCTACCTCATTGCCGAAAGTGATTTAAATGATGTGCGGGTAATCCGGGAGCCGGAATTGGGCGGACATGGAATGGATGCCCAGTGGAGCGATGATTTCCATCACTCACTCCATACATTGCTAACAGGAGAACAAATTGGTTATTATCAGGATTTTGGTAAATGCGAACAGCTAGCCAAAGCCTATAAAGAAAGCTTTATTTACTCCTGGGAATATGCACCACATCGGCAAAGATTTCATGGTAGCGATGCAAGCGATCGCCCCGGTCATCAATTCGTTATTTGCACCCAAAATCACGATCAAGTTGGTAATCGAATGCTCGGTGAAAGATTATCAACTTTAGTATCGTTTGAAGCTTTGAAATTAGCTGCTGGGGCGCTTTTACTTTCTCCCAACATCCCCCTACTATTTATGGGTGAAGAGTATGGAGAAGAAGCTCCTTTTCTCTATTTTGTCAGCCACACAGATACCGATTTAGTGAAAGCAGTAAGAGAGGGAAGAAAAAAAGAGTTTGCCGCCTTTCACTTAGAGGGAGAATACAAAGATCCTGAAAGCCTAGATACTTTTCATGAAAGCCAGCTTAAGTGGAATTGGAAAGAAGGTAAACACAAAGTTTTGCGCGAACTTTATCAGCATTTAATTCAACTACGTCAGAGTATACCCGCACTGAAAAAATTAGACAGAAAAAACTTAGAAGCATCTGCGATCGAACAGGACAAGCTGCTATTTCTTCATCGTTGGGATGGCAAAAGCCAAATCTTTTGCATCATGAATTTCAACGATAAAAATGTCAATTTTAAACCAACGCTTCCAAATGGTAGCTGGCAGAAAATTTTAGATACTTCCGAATCTAAATGGATGGGTTCAGGTTCTACAATGCCAGATAAATTAACACCAGAACAATTAACAATTCCTCCGCAAAGCTTTACCCTATACCAACAGTAGCCCGGCAATGCCCACTTAACCTTGTTTCCTGGCTGCTGCCAGGAAACGAGAACATTTGAGTACCAATAGTAAGGTGGGCATTGCCGGGCTACATCTGGTTTTCCAGAATATTATATTTTTTAGGAGCAACAAGTTAAAATGCGTATTCCAGCATCTACTTATCGATTTCAATTTCATTCAGAATTTCCTTTTCAATCAGCAAAAAATATAATTGCTTACATAGCAGAATTAGGAATTTCAGACATTTACGCTTCACCAATTTTTAAAGCTAGAAAAGGAAGCACTCACGGATATGATGTAGTCGATCCGACATTGCTAAATCCAGAACTAGGAACACCAGAAGATTTTGAAGCATTGATAAGTGACATCAAAGCTCGTGACATGGGATGGGTGCAAGATATTGTACCTAACCACATGGCTTACGATAGTGAAAATACTTGGCTGATGGATGTTTTAGAAAATGGAACTGATTCCGAAGCCAGTGATTACTTTGATATTGAATGGGAGCATCCTTTTGAAGACTTTAAGGGACGAGTGCTTGCTCCAATGTTGGGTAATTTTTACGGACAATGTTTGGATAATGGCGAGATTCAACTTCAGTATGATGAGAGCGGTTTAACCGTTAACTACTACAGTTTGAGATTGCCTGTCAAAATAGAATCTTATACCCGATTTCTGACTCAGAATTTAGGACAATTAGCAAGGTTATTGGGAAGACGGCATCCTGATTTTGTCAAATTACTCGGTATTCTTTATCTGATTAAAAACGCTCCAGCCGAACCTAGAGGTAAGGAACGATATGACGAAATAGCTTTTGTGAAAGGACTTTTGTGGGAACTTTATACACAAAATCCTGAAGTTAAAAATTTTATTGACAACAACATCAAATTTTTTAACGGAGAAAATGAAAATCAGGATAGATTTAGTTATCTGGATAATTTGTTAAACGAACAGTTTTATCGTCTAGCTTTCTGGAAAGTTGGTGCAGAAGAAATTAATTATAGAAGGTTTTTTACCGTTAATGAATTGATTTCAGTCAAAGTACAAGAAATCAAAGTTTTTCACAAAACTCATGCTTTCATTAGCCAGCTAGTTGAAGAAGGAAAGGTAACAGGATTAAGAATAGACCATATTGACGGACTTTACGATCCTACAGAATATTTAAAGCGGCTGCGGGAAAAAGTAGGAGATGCATACATCACTGTTGAAAAGATATTGGAATTAAACGAAAAATTACCTAAAAATTGGCCGATTCAGGGAACAAGTGGCTATGATTTCTTGAACTACGTCAACGGGATTTTTTGCCAAAGTCAGAACGAACAACAGTTGACCGACCTTTATCAGAAGTTTACTGGGATCGCCACTCCTTACGAGCAGCTATTTGTTGATAAAAAACAGCTAATTGTCGAGAAGAACTTAGCAGGAGATGTAGATAATTTAGCTCGAATTCTCAAAAAAATAGCGGGTCAAACTCGGTTGGGTATTGACTTTACCATGAATGGTTTGAAAAGAACGTTGGCGGAAGTGCTAGTGCTTTTCCCAGTTTATCGTACCTATGTTAATGGAGATGGGATGAATGAGGAAGACCCTACCTATATTAAAGAAGTCATTGAAGCAGCAAGAGGAAAAATTCCACTACTTGTAAACGAACTTAATTTTATTGAAAAACTTCTTTTGTTGGAATGGGAAGAAACGTTAACGCCAGAACAAAAAGGTTTAAGGCTTCACTTCGTTATGAGGCTGCAACAGCTAAGTGGACCTTTAATGGCGAAAGGAATTGAAGATACGCTGTTTTATGTGTATAACAGACTTATTTCCTTAAATGAGGTTGGTGGTCATCCAGGTAAATTTGGACTCACAATTGCCGATTTTCATAAGTTTAATCAAGAGCAAAATAGTACTTGGACTCATAAAATGAATGCTACGGCAACTCATGACACGAAACGTGGTGAGGATGTCAGAGCCAGATTAAATGTACTTTCAGAAATCCCGGAAGAATGGGAAAATCAGGTAGAAACTTGGAGCGATATCAATCGCTCTTGCAAGATTGATGTTAGAGGGAAAGCTGTTCCTGCTCCCAATGATGAATATTTCTTTTACCAAACTTTAGTTGGTTCTTATCCTTTTAATGAAGGTGAGAATGAGGCGTTTGTAGGACGAATTAAAGACTATATGCTTAAGTCTGTCAGAGAAGCCAAGCTATATACGGCTTGGTTACGCCCTGATAGTGCTTATGAAGAAGGATTTCTTGCTTTTGTCGACAAGGTTTTAGACTTTGATGAATCGAATTCTTTCATACAGGAGTTTCTGCCTTTTCAAAAGCGGGTGGCTGGCTATGGTATCTTTAACTCGCTTTCACAGACTTTGTTGAAATATACATCTCCTGGCGTGCCTGATACATATCAAGGAACGGAATTATGGGATCTGAGTATGGTAGATCCTGATAACCGTCGTCCGGTTGATTACGAACAGCGGTTTTCGTTTTTAAAGGAAATAAAAGAGAAATCAAAAACCGATGTTTTAACGCTAATTAATGACCTGCTTTCTAATAAGGAAGATGGCAGAATCAAGCTGTTTTTAACTTACAAAGTTCTGCAAACAATAAAAGCGAATTTAGCAGTTTTCCAGAAAGGAGATTATCAGCCTCTAGAGGTGAGTGGCAAGTTTAAAGAGCATATTGTTGCGTTTGCTAGGAGCAACGGGAATAATACGATTGTTGTTATTACTCCTCGCTTTCTAACTAGCTTG
>DATNQH010000018.1:0-9274 GCA_036704105.1 Leptolyngbyaceae cyanobacterium
AAGTAATCCCCGCGTAGTCAAAAAAACCAGAGCTAAGTTTCCGTCAAAGAAGCCGATACACAAAGGGGCTGGAGTCAAACTAGAAACACTCATCTTCTCCATACTTAATACGGCTTAGAGCTTAACCGAACCGTATTGGGAGCGATCGCAGACATAGAAAGCCAACATACAAAATGGCAAGGATGTTACCTGCCTAAGCTACGGCAATTTGTTGCCCAAGTCGATAGTTTACCAGACGATCACGTTAATTATCCCTACCGCTTAAGGGTGGTTGGTTCGCGTGGAACTGATATTAATTCTGCTAAAGAGGGAGTTATCAATCGTTTTCTTGCAGAGATGGAAAAGCGAGTTAGAGCTTTATCTGGGCAAAATACTGTCACCTCAAATACTGCTTTACCAGAGAGTAGAAAACCTCAACCCGTAATAGCTGGTGAGTTAGTTGAATCTGAATTAGTAAGTTCTTTAGTCAAACCTACCACTAATAATGACAGCAGTGAACAAAACTCAGAAGACGTGGTTACACAACTTGACAGGTTAGCAAAATTGAGAGAACAAAGAATTCTCTCAGAAGCAGAATTTCAAAACGCCAAAAAGAAAATTTTTGGTTTCTAAGTCCTAATTTTTTGAACTATGGGGTAGGCATGGTCTACCCTATTACTATTTGTTTATTTGTAAAATTTAGTGGAGAATTTATGACTAATTTTGTTCAAGAATTATACCATTTTGTTCAGCAATTACCTGTTTATTTAATTGCTATCACTATTGTATTTGTAGTTTTTCCATCTATAGCTACTATTTATTTACGCTGGGCTTTGCATAAAAATCTTGTATTTCTAGAAGGGCGTGTAAGGAGGCTAATTAATCGAGGCGAACGAGGAAACCAGCCTGAAATTCTCAATGAGTTAGAAAAAAGATTTAGGGAAGCTAGTAGTAACTTAGACCAAGTGAATACAGCAGCATTAATAGATCAAGTTTATAGTCAGCAGAAGATAGGGTTGTTCTCCTACGAACAAATTGATTATTTCTGTCGCACTTTACCCAACTTGCTATTAGCATTTGGTTTATTAGGTACTTTTTTAGGTATCACAATAAATTTATCCTCCTTGAGTCAAACAATCAGCCAAACTGATATTAATGAGGCTAGCAGTTTAGTTCAAGAAATTCAGCAGCCGTTAAAAGGTATGGGAATTGCCTTCACTACTAGCTTAATAGGAATATTTTTTAGTGCTGTAGTGACAGGATTTAACTTATTTAATAATACTACTGTAGCAAAATATAAGCTTATTAGTGCGATTGAGGATTACTTGGATAATATTTACTTACCAAAAGTACAAGGTAATAATCGTATAGATAAAGCTGTGGAGCGCTTAGTATTTGAATTCAAAGATTTTTTAGGTAGATTTGGTACGACTGTCCGCGATGCTGTAGAGTCATCACTAGGGGAAAAAATTCAAGAAATTGTTGATGTTAATAAACAAGCTAATGACCTTGCCCGTCGAGTTTATAATGGATTTCAGGAATCTGCTGGTACAATAGCCAGTTCTGCTACTGACATGAAATACGCTGTTTCTAATTTTGAAACTGCTGTAGCAGCTATGATTGCAAATGCTGAAAAATATCAACAGGTAGCTCAATTATTTGAAAAGAGCCAGTTTCCAGAAAAATTATCACAGGCTACTGGAAAATTAGCTGATATACAAAATAAATTCTCGCAATCTGCTTTTAGTTTAGCTAATACGGCTGAATCTATTGAAATGGCAGTAATTGAAGTGCGAAGTTCTAGTCACAATATTGTAAGTTTAGCAGAAGAAATTAGTCAGATTAATCAAACCTCAGTCCAAGTACTAAAATTGCATGAAAGTAGTCAGGAATCTCTTGGTAAGATTATTCCACAACTTCAAGAAGGAGCGCAGAGTTTCCACGTGGCTGTTAAACAACTTGATAAGTTAAAAAAACGAATTGCAGATAAACCTGATGGATGGAGCGATGTACAAGTTGAATTATCACAGTTGGTAGAAACTTTGAAAAACTATACACAGCAGGTAAATTTGGGTATTGAGAGTTTAGGCGATCGCTTTGCAGACAGTATTGGCGAACAGACAGAAAACAATCATTTTCACTTGCTAGCTATAGAAGAAAATCTTCAGCAGTGTATCAATTTTTTACTCGATACAAACTATGAAAATCGCTGGTTGACACAATTAAGCGAAAAAAAGGAAGATTCGCATAGATCTAGTAAATCAAATGTTACTGACTTGTTAAATGGAATGACTAAATAATTTACACAATTATTTTATACTTTTAATTATGCGTCAGCGATCGCGGTATATTGAATCGAATGAAGAGTTAAATATTTGGTCTACTTTTACAGACTTGATGTCTAATGCCTTCATGATAGTAAGCTTATTTTTGTTACTAGCTCTTGTTAAGTCTACGAGTTCAGCAAAAGCAGAACAGAGACAAACAGGCGCACCGCCAATTATTGTAATTGAAGACAATGAAGCTTACCGATTTGCTTCAGGTAGTGCAGAAATTCCGCCGTCAATGAATACTTATATTAGGAATAAGATAGTTCCTGAAATCGAACGCAACACTCAGCAATATCAAATTAATGTAGTAGAATTGATCGGTCATACTGACGGTCAAGTTAATGGTAGTGGAACTAGTAATTTAGATAATAATTTAGAGAAAGTAGCTACTGCACAAGCGCCTGTTAGTAATCTCAAATCTGCTTCTAACGCTGATTTAGGATTGATGCGGGCGTTAGCAGTCGTGAGAGCATTACAAGACATCCAGACAAAAACTGGGCTGCTAAGAGGGTTGAAGTTTCGGGCGTATTCTGCGGCACAGCTAATTTTACCCAATGGAGAGTTTGCCTCTGTTAACCGCACTCCAGATGCAACTAGACGACGGATAGAAATTCGCTTTACTCGTTTGGGTACGGTGACAAAGGTGAGGTAGAGACGAGAAATTTCGCGTCTCTATATTTTCCTCGTACCCAGGCAGCAGCTTGGGTTAGGAGAAATTATGATAATTGTGCGACGACTTGCTCTTGCAGCACGGTTTGATTTGTCAGCAAGTCTTCTACTGTCATGCGCAAAAGCCGCTGTTTGTCAACTTGAAACAACACTCTAATTCGATCGCTTCCCGGATAACCAGGCGGTGTCAAAGAGGCGATTGTTCTTGCACCTTCACGATCGTTGAGTGGTTGCACCTGTTTTTTCCCACTATCCAAACGCTTGGTAATCAAGCGATCGCCATCAAAATAAACTTCCGTACCACCACTTTCCGCCCCCAGTTCCCCGATAATTAATTCAATACTGGGCTGATTTTCTGCCGACGCACCTAAGACTAATTCCACAGGTTCGCTCATCGGGTAAGGTTGCCCAGTTTTAATCAAAGGATGCCAGCTGTGGCAATTATTTCTTCTATCCCAATAACGGATACCATAACTGTGATAGAGAAAATCTTTCAGTTCCACTCCTTGAGTTAGCTGCAACGCACCTTGAGCGATCGCTTCAAACGGGCGATCGCAGCGAATTTTCTCTGGTTTAAAATACTGCTGCACCCAAGTTTGTACGGCTGGCATTTGGGCTGTACCGCCCACCAACAACACAGCTTTAATGTCTGTATCTTCTAACCCTTGTCGTCGTGCTTGTTGCAGTAACTCGTCCATTAACCGATCTAACTGCTCGAAAAACGAGTGTTCTGCTAGGATTGTTTCTAACCCAGCACGATCTAACTCTAGTTCGTAACTTTCAAACGTCTCATCATTAAAATAAACTTCACTTCCCTGAGTTTGGGAAGATAGCTGAATTTTTAACCTTTCCGCTAATCGCGTAGTCAAAGGAGATGCTACCAATCCTTGCGTCTGGGCAAAATAGTCAATTATCCAGTTATCAATATCGGAACCGCCTAAATTCTGCCCTGCTTTAGCTAATACACGCGCCGTTTTTACCTTTTGCCCGGATTTTTCTGCTAGCGACTTTTTACCCCATTTGAGCAGAAATCCTGGTTGCTTGTTTGCCGCTTTCGCACCCCCATCTAACCGCACTAAAGACAGATCGAGAGTACCGCCACCAAAATCAACTACTAAGAGAATATCCTGTTCTGCCATGCCATAGCCCAAAGCTGCGGCTGTCGGTTCATCCAACAGCCGCACCTGTTCCACTGGTAGGGATGCACAGACTTTGCCCAGCCAAAGACGGTAGGCTTCAAAGCTGTCTACTGGTACAGTTAACACCAAAGAATCAGGAGTTTCACCTGCTAGTTTGTCAATTATTTGACTGAGGAAACATTGCCCTACTTGCTCAAACGAGACAATCTGTCCGTCTAGTTCTGGCAAGAAACCCTGAATTTCTGCCCCAATTCCCCGCTTAAAGTTGCGAAAAAAGCGCGGATCCTTAGTCAGATCGAGTCCGCGATCGCGCACCGCTTGTCCTACTACTACTTTATTTTGTGCCGCATCTTCGACATATACCAAACTAGGAATCAAAGGGGGATTTTGTCCTAACTGCTGAGATAAACCAGGTAAATTCAAAGTTTCTGGTTGCCCAGTGGCTGGGTTCCAACGGGCTATACAAGTGTTGCTGGTGCCAAAGTCAATTGCGATCGCCATGTGTAAACTTCAACAGTCTTGCTTGTAAGCTTTATGTTACCAATACAAGCGATCTATTGCTTGAGCTACCAACCCTCATCCTGCAAACGCGCGATCGCTTCTTCTTTTGCCTTGGCTTCAATTTCAATCCAAGGTGCTTCTCGATAAACACTCGGCATTACAGTAATATAATCGCTGTGCTGTCTGTCATTGAAGGCTGTTTCACCATTAGAAATATGCACTAATTGCCATTCTGGATTCGCCCAAGTTTCTCTGGCTGCATAAAACATTTCTGCTACTGATGGATCTTCGTAGCTATCGAGCTTTTCATGACAGATATGATGATGTGCATCAAATACCATTGGTACGCCAGTTCGCTGACAGACTTCTAAGATTTCCTCGGAACTATAGGCATATTCGTCATTTTCAAACGTCAAGCGGTTGCGGATTTCGTCTGGTAGTTGACTCACTACTTCGACAAGTCGATCTATACGTTGAGATTTACCGCCGTGAATGTTCATCAACGACCAAGGCGATCGCGGTAAACCTAATAAGTCTAACGTGCGGGCGTGTCCTGTCAAAATTTTGATACTATTTTCTACCACTTGCGGCGAGTCAGAACTTAGCACTACATATTGATCTGGATGTAGCACCATCCTGATTCCCAATTGCTGCGATCGCTTACCAATCTCTGATAAGTCTGCTCTCATTTCCTCTAAAATTCTGCCTCCGATTTCGTCCTCCATATCGCTGAGGGGAAATAGTCCGCAAGAGATGCGGTAAAGCGGAATTTGATGCTGCTGACAAAATGATAGAGCCGCATCCAAGCGATTTAAATTACTGATATAAAGCTCTCTCAGCGCTGTTTCCCGTTCTGCCAAACTCAATTTTAAATAGCGCGTCCGCGTCATGGTACGGAAGCGAATTTCTTTGGCAGCGGTAATGCAAACTAAACCCAATTTGGAGCGATTATGTATCTCTTGTGCAGACAAGAGCGATCGCTCCCCTGTTTGCTCAAGGTTACTAGCATTGCTGTTAGGCAGCAATTCGGTGTTATTTAAATTCTCTATCTGAAATGCTGACATGAGTAAGGCAATTTTAGAGTGCAAGCGATGATTAGTTGTTCAGCAGCTGATATAGCAATCCGCGCATCCAAGCGTGAACAATAAATAATTTTGTAGCCTCGCAATGCCCACTACACCTAGTAACGGTGCGCATTGCCCACGCTACGCTGGAATTTCATCAATCAAATAGGATTGCTATATGGCGCTAATCAGTTAATAAACTTTTTTAATTTAATGCACCTATTGCAAACATACATCTATATCTAGTCATAAGCGATCGCTTGTTGCCATCTTACGGTAATTCTAATGATGTATCGGAAGGTAACTTTGAAGGTAAGGGGTAAACGCTTCAAATTCCCCCTTACCTCCCACTCATGCCTTTTTCATAGATGACATAATTTTGCATCTACCCTAAGACAGATACTAAAAAGCGAACAAGATCCGCTTTTAGTCTAGTGCTTTAATCAATTGTTTTATTCGACACCTAAAACTCAGGTTTAGAACTCATGCCAGGCAAGCTTTGTTCGGATTTTAGTTGTGTTTGTCGTAACGGAAAATTTGTCAAGTACCTGAAATACTTCTTTAGAACAATGCTAGAAAAAAAAACATTTCTTAACTTGTAAGGAAAAGGGAGAGTAAGGCGTACAGCTAAAGTCCTGACACCTGAATTTCTACTCAATCGCCAGATCTTTAACTCGAAGGGACTACAAGCATGAATAATCAACAATCATCGGAAGCTTCACTATTTTTGGGTTCCCTCAAGAATGGGATTTGGTTTTTGGGGATTTCTTCTTGGCTGTTCGGTATCACTGATAGAAGCATTGCTTCTTTATCTGATGGTTATCTATCAGCTTTGGATATAGCCCAGCTATTTACCGCCGCTTTCTTCTTTGTGAGTTGGCTGTTCTTGAAACCGACACCAAAAGTGTAAATTACTACCTTTTCTACCCAAAGATTATTTATTGAGGTAGTAGGAGGAGCTTTCGGAGGCTAGGGAATTTTGTACCAACAAGCGGTCAGACTATTACTAAACATTAGGAGAAATAGCAGAATATACTTTGACTTAGGGGTTTAAGCTAAACTTTGGACAAAAAGGAGTCGGCTTAACCTGTAGCTAGTCATGTATAAAAGGCAATATCCCGACTTTTACCCGCCCAGACTGAATCCTTTGTTGGTAACTCTGGCACAAAGATTGGCTCCTCTGGCTGCCCACTGGTACTATCACTTTGACTTGGTGGTGAGTCAGGAAGATTTAGATTGTTTGCGATCGCACTTGCAGCAGCGAATGTTACTGTTGCCCAATCATCCCACGTTTGACGACCCCATCGTAATTTTTGCCTTGTCAGCTCGTTTGGGTATACCGTTTTACTACCTAGCAGCGCGGGAAACATTACAGGGAAAACGAGGGGCATGGTTGCAACGACTAGGAGTATACTCGATTCGGCGGGGGATGGTCGATCGACCTAGTGTAGCCCAAACTCTGGAACTGTTAACTCAGCCAAGTGGTAAATTGGTTATTTTTGCTGAAGGAGGCTGTTCCTTCCAAAATGATACAGTAATGCCGTTTCGGGTGGGGGCGATTCAAATGGCTTTCCAGGCAATGAACAAAGTCCTGAAACAGGAAAAATCATTGCCAGATCTCTACGTCGTCCCGATCGCTCTCAAATATCACTATACCGGGGATATGACAGGAGCGATCGAGCAAACTCTCAAGCAACTGGAACAAGCTTTAGAAGTGAAGCCGACTGGAGACTTATACCAGCGCCTTAGAACTGTTGCTTTTGAAGTTCTGCTCAAGTGCGAACGCGAATATGGCTTGGTTAACCCACAGGTAACGGATTGGAACCAAAGAGTTGCCAATCTCAAAGCTCATGTTTTGCAACAATGCGAACAGCAATTAGGGCTGACTTCGGTATTGGGAGAATTAGACCGCGAACGCACTTATCGGATTCAACAAGCACTGGAAGAGCCAACTTGTGCATCCGATAGCGTCTGGACGCGGGAATTCATGTCTAAGGCTGCTTGGCGAGTGCTGAATTTTGATGCAATTTATGATGGTTATGTCGCCGCTAAGCTCACCCCGGAACGTTTTCTCGATACACTCATTCGTTTGGAACGGGATGTGTTTAATATTGATCGCCCTCGTCCTAAAGGTCATCGTCAAGCTCTGCTGCACGTTGCCGAACCGTTGAATCTCAAAGATTGGTTTGCGGATTATCAGCAAAATCGGGCGAATACAGTTAAGAGTATAACCGAAAAAATTCACCAGACGGTACAACAAAACCTCGATGAGTTGGCTACTCAGAATTATAAATATTTTGTTTAAACGCAGAGCCTTGCAGAGGATAACGCAGAGTTACGCCGAGAATAGCTGATAACTCTGCGAGCCTCTGCGCTTTCTCTGCGAGTCTCTGCGTTAAAAGATGGAGATGGTAAAACGCAATTAGGTGGAGACTAACTCAAGTTGTGGTTTCGCTGCGTCCACATCGTTAGTGATGCCGAAAATTGAGTTATACATTTTCACGTACTCTTTCGCGGATTTTTCCCAGCTAAAGTCTTGCTGCATTCCCCGCTGCTGGAGTTCTTTCCACTGTGGTTTATAGCGGAAGCCTTCCCCGGCGCGAACCATGCAAGTATATAGATCTAGTGCTTCGTAGCGATCAAAACAGTAACCCGTGCCTGCATGATTGCTAGGATCATGGTGGGAAACGGTATCGACTAAACCGCCAGTACGTCTAACAATAGGTACGCAACCGTAACGCAGAGCTAGCATTTGGCTAATTCCGCAAGGCTCAAAGCGGCTAGGCATGAGGAAGGCATCGCTACCAGCATAGATTCGGCGAGAGATCGCGTCACTGTAGAGTAAGTAAGTTGCCATCCGTCCGGGATAACGAGATGCCATTTGCCACAATTGGGTTTCGTAGTTGCGATCGCCTGTTCCTAGCAACACAAACTGAGCATCTGTATAAGACAGGAACCGATCCATTGTTTGCAACACTAGATCGATACCTTTTTGTTCGACTATTCGTGTCACCATTCCAATCAAAAAGGCATTGGTGTTGACTTCTAGCCCTACTTCTTCTTGCAAGGCGACTTTATTGGCTTTGCGTTGATCTAGGGTATTACTATCGAAGGTTTTAGTAATGTACTTATCATCGGCTGGGTTGTTAAGGTCGGTATCGACACCATTAACAATCCCCCATAACTTACCACTAATGAAGGACATTAATCCTTCCAGAGTTTCGCCATACTCGGCTGTCTGAATTTGTTTGGCGTAGGTGGGGGAAACAGTGTTAACGCGATCGGCAAACTGCACTGCTGCTGCCATCGTATTGTGTCCCTGCATATACCAAGGACACCAAGTAATCTTCTCTAGATACCAACGCCAAGGCCCTTGATAAGCAAGGTTATGAATCGTAAACACGCTGCTGATGTCTGGATCTTGGTGCATCCAAACTGGTATCATACCTGTATGCCAATCGTGGCAGTGAACTATTTGTGGTTTCCAGTAGTTCCAGCAAAATTCAGCCGCACCGTTGGCAAACAACGTGAACCGCCACTCTTCATCATCCCCAGAATAAACTCGACGGGGTGCAAAAGCTGGATGTCCAAA
>DATNQH010000019.1:0-4026 GCA_036704105.1 Leptolyngbyaceae cyanobacterium
TTTGTCTGTAGCTTCCTTGTCCCATAAATTTGGATTTCATGAGACACTATCAAAGTTTTCGTAAGTACACATTCAAGTTTCTTCTTTCTTTCAGTGCTACGGCTGTTTTATTCACCAACGCGATCGCTCTGGGCGCTCCACTTGGAGATGGTTGGCAGCTAAAATTCAGCGATGATTTCAATGGCTCGAAACTTGATAATTCCAAGTGGAGTCCATGCTACTACTGGGGTACACCATCGGGTTGCACGAATGGTGGTGCTGGCGATCTGCAATGGTTCCAATCGGACGAAGTGTTAGTGCGTGATGGAATTTTGCGTCTACGCGCTCAAAAGCGTCAATCAAATGGTAAAGAATACACTTCTGGTCTGATTTCTTCTCACGATAAGTTCTCTTTTAAGTACGGGTATGCTGAAATGAGAGCGAAAGTTCCACGCGGCAATGGCTTTTGGTCAGATTTTTGGCTACTCTCGCAAAACAAAAACTGGCCACCCGAACTAGATATCGCAGAATTTATCGGTAGCAACACTAATAACGTACACATGACGCTTCACTACGACAAAGGTGGACATCAAAGCTCATCTGGGTATTGGGGTGGGACTGACTTTGCCGCCGATTTTCATACCTATGCGGTCGAATGGACAGCAGATAAAATCGTTTGGTATGTAGATGGTGTTGAACGCCGTCGCTACACAGGTAAAGGTATTCCGACTGAACCAATGTATGTGGTCGCAATGCTTGCTATTGGGGCAGCGTGGGGACTACCCCCTGATGCGTCCACCCCATTTCCTAGTTCTTTTGACATTGACTACATTAAAGTTTGGCAACGCAGCAGCAACAAATAAACCGATGCTCAATTATTTACAGGTGAGTCTCCACCCCGCAATTGATTAATCAAACGCTGTCTATCTGCTAGTACCTCAATATTTGACCCACTGGTTGATAGTTCGCCCGCTGTCCTTCGACGTTTTTTGTCACCATGCCTTTCGCGCAATAGTTGCTGTCCATCGCTGGAAACTTCTACAAATGCTTGCAGTGTTTGAGGCGATTCTGTTGAGAACGTATTTTCAACTAAAGAATTGCTGCCCGACCGTAGCCGCTCAATTAGTCGCTGGCGAACATCGTTTTCTTCAACAGCACTTGCTGTAACGTCTTCTGGGTGAGAAGAGACATGGGTGTTAGACTCTTTCTTCTCTTGCAGCGCTGGATGGTGCTGTGACTCATCAGCGCTTTCGCTCCCCAGCATAACCTCATCTGCCCCGGCTTTTTGTTGAGAAGTGGGATAACTTTCTCTTGCTCTTGCCTCGCTTTTTGCCCGTTTGGTCGATGGTGCTACGTTGGCTGCTGGGACAACCGCGACTTTATCAAGTTGTTTTTTCTGGGGTAAAGAACGAATAGGGGATGTTGGTACTCTTTTTGCTACTGTATATTCTTGTGGCTGTGCAACTTGAACTGTTTCTAATGCTTCAAAGTTACTGGCTAGAGTTTCGCTCCTCACCTCATCGCTACTAACCTCATCGCTACTGATTTGACCAAGGGTAGAACTAGCAATAGCGCCTGTATCTCCTGCCGTTTCTTCACCAAGGGCAAGAGATACCTCTACGCCGTTTTGCTCTAAAACTACTACTGGTTCTGAATCGGTTGGGATTTCAATTCTTTTTACTAGCAACCGACCCCCCAACAGTTGCTGTCCCACGCTTACATAACGACTAATTGCGTCAGTTGGTAGTTTGACAATAGCATGGGATGGCGTTGCTGGATTGAGGTATGATAGAGGCAGAGAGAAATTAACGAAAAACAAATAACTAAAAGTCAGAGCCAATGGAATGTCCTGAATGTAAGTCAACTCATATTAATAAAAATGGGCGTAAAAGAGGCAAACAAAATCATATATGTGTTAAATGCGGGAGGCAATTTATAGACTGCTATCAATCCCATCAAGGTTACGCTCAAGCAGTTAAACGCGAATGCCTAAAAATGTATGTTAATGGCATGGGTTTTCGAGCAATTGAGAGAGTCAAAGGTGTGCATCATACGACAATCATGACCTGGCTCAAACAAGTAGGGGAACTCCTGCCAGATTTTTATGATGCAGAAATAATTCCGGAAGTAGGAGAATTAGATGAACTAGAAACATTTGTCGGCTCAAAAAAAACAAAGCTTGGTTGTGGACAGCAGTAGACCACTTCAGGACAGGTATTCTAGGATGGGTTTTAGGAGACCATAGTGCCAAAACATTCAAACCTTTATGGGATGTAGTTAATCAATGGAAATGCTATTTTTACGTGACGGATGGCTGGAAAGTTTACCCAATGTTTATTCCAGATGGGAACCAAATCATCTGTAAAACATACATGACAAGAGTTGAAGGTGAAAACACCAGATTAAGGCACTATTTGGCTCGGTTAAAACGAAAGACTCTTTGCTATTCTAAATCTGCACAAATGCTCAGGTATTCAATTAGATTACTGATTCACTACCTCAAATTCGAGGACGTTCCAGTTCCATATTCAATGAATCATTTTGAGCGACCAGTTTTCGCCTCACATAATCGCTGATTCATACCTCAATCCAGCAACGCCGAAAGCACAATAAAGAATAAGCCTGATATAGCAATCCTAAGTCATTTGTGAAAAAGTGGAGGTAGGGATATGCTGAACTATGGTAGTTGCTAAGTGCGTTGTAACTTGTGAATGGAAGAGCTCAGTGAGTTTATTCAAAGCAATCCTGACCCCAGAGAGCTCAAACGAGCAAAGGCGCGTGCAAATGGTGATGCAGGAGTATACCTACTTTGAGATTCGGGATGTGTTGCAGGTGTCTTGTGGCTTCATCAGCAAGTGGCTGCGGATCTTTGAGGAGCAAGGCATCACGGGACTAGTTCTGAAGCATCAAGGCTCTAGGGGCTATCTCGATGCTGAGCAACGGCTTGGGGTGATTGACTGGCTCAAGCAAAAGAACTACTGGAACCTAGAGGAACTGCAACAGCACATTCAGGACACTAAAGCTGTGGTGTTTGCCTCCAAGCAGAGTTACTACGACCTGTTTCAGGAAGCAGGCATCAGTTGGAAAAAGACACACAAGCGCAACCCTAAGAAAGATCCCCAGTTGGTAGAAAAAAAAACAGGAGATTATAGCCACGTTAGAGGCACATCGACAGGCGATTGTTGCTGGTGAATTAGTGGTGTTCTTCTTGGACGAGTGTCATCTGTTGTGGGGGGATATTTGCGGGTAAGCACAGAGACAGCAAATAATTACACAGCCTTTTAAAAAGATCCAAGGGCTTCAACAGATATCCCCCATTGAAGGCTGTGTAATTATTTATAGTCATCCACTTATGTGTGGGGCAAAACTGGCCAACGCATCGAAGTTCCAGTGGTAAACGAGCGACAGAAGCAGACTTACTTTGGCACACTCAACTTTTATACCCAGGAGTTTGTGGTCAAAGCGTATGAGAAGGGAAATTCCGAGTCCACCATTGCCTTTGTTCAATACCTGCTGGCGGAGTGTGCCCAACCTCGCTTGGCGGTCATTTGGGATGGAGCCAGTTATCATCGCTCTCAAGCGGTCAGAGACTATTTAGATTCAGTGAATCAGCCGTGGGATGAGTCTGATGGGAAAATCACTTGTATTCGTTTGGCAGCGAATGCTCCAGAGCAAAACCCAGCCCTGGGATATTTGGTTACAGGCGAAGCGGTTCATTCGAGAGTGCTACCATCTGTGTAAATCTTTCTTGGCGGTGAAGCGATTGTTTGAGTTAGTAACGCACCATCAGATTTTTGATTTCCCAAAGGTTTTCATGTACGCTGCCTTTTCATGAATCATTTAGGATTGCTATATTCGTTTCAACTACCCTTGATATTCTTGAATAATCAAACCAGTGTATTATGAATATTTAACCAGTAACGCTTGTTAGCAAAGTGTTAGCGCGGAAGCTTGTTAGGCTCTAAAATAAAGAGCTTTAAGTTTAGTTATCCATTTGTGCATTTGTATTTAAATAACTATAAATATTGCGTAAGATTGGGTTAATAT